>NZ_JALPKQ010000026.1:0-77736 GCF_051383655.1 Geodermatophilus sp. CPCC 205761 | reverse complement strand
GGCGCGGCCGGGGCGTGCCGGCGGGCCAGGGCGAGCGCGTCGGCCGGTCGCAGGGGGCGCAGGTCGAGGGTCGCCGCGGCGCCCCGGCCGGCCAGGTTGCTGCGCACGTCGGCCAGCGCGCCGCCGGGGACGGGGCGGTGGGCGAGGACCACGGCGACCCGGTCGCCGAGCGTGGCGCGGGAGAGGAAGTGCAGCAGCCGCAGGGAGCCCTCGTCGGCCTCGTGCGCGTCGTCCACGACCAGCACCGCGCCGGTGCCGGCGGCCGCCAGCCGGAGCAGCTCGGCCACCGCGACGAACAGCCGCTGGTGCCCGACCCGGCCGTCCCAGCTGCCCCCGCCGCCGGTGAGCGCGCGCTCGATCTCCGCCCGCAGGGCGTCGTCGAGACCGTCGAGCAGGGCGGGGTGCCGGCGGCACAGGTCGGCCAGCGCCTCCAGCACCGGGGCGTACGGCCACGCCCCGTCGATCCGCGCGGCCAGCCCGGTGCCCACCCGCATGCCGGCGCGGGCCGCATCCCGCTCCAGGGCGGCCAGGACGGTGGTCTTGCCGACGCCGGCGGGCCCGCTGACGAACAGCACCCGGCCGGTGCCCCGCCGCACCGCGTCCAGGGCGGAGCGGATCCACGTCAGCTCGTCCTCCCGGCCCACCACCGCGTCCCCGCCCTCCCGGGGCGCGGCGGCCGTCCCGGAGGCGAGCAGCTCAGCGCGGAACCGGGCCGCCTCCCGGCCGAGCCCCACGCCGAGCTCCTGGCGCAGCGCCCGTTCCAGGCGCTCGAACTGGCGCAGGGCGGCAGCCCGGTCGCCGCCCTCGGCCAGCTGCCGGGCCACGGCCACGTGTGCCTGCTCGTCGGCGGGGTCGACGGCGAGGACGTCGGCCCACCGCCCGGCCAGGCGCAGCAGGTCCAGGTGCAGCAGGCGCAGGCGCTCGCGCGGCTCCTCGGTCCAGGCGGCGTAGAGGTCGTCGGGCAGCAGGTCGCCGGCGTAGCCGTCGGCGGCCGCGGCGGCCGCCGCGGGATCGTGCGCGGCCAGCGCCGCCCGGCCGTGTTCCTCGAACCGCAGCGCGTCGACCGTCACCCGGGCGTCGGGGAACAGCGCGACGGCGTCCCCGGCGAGCACCAGCGCGGACGGGGTCCCCGTCCAGCGGCGGGCGTAGTGGGCGGCCTTGTGCAGCCGGGGCGCGGCGTCCGCCGCGGTCAGGTCCGGCCACAGCGCGGTGAGGACCCGGTCGCGCACCAGCCGGTGGCCGGGGGCGAGCGCGAGCAGCGCGACCAGGGCGGCGGCCGAGCGGCGCCGCCACCGGTCGTCGGGCACGGGGATGCCGTCCACCACGACCCGGAAGCCGCCGAGCAGGTCGATCCGCAGCTCGTGGGCGTCCATCCCACCACCCCCGGGGGACCCTAGACCGGTCAGGCGGCCGGAGGCAGGGCCGTCAGGAGCTCGATCTCGTCGACCATCGCCGATGACAGCTCCATGAGCAGCGCGCGGATGCGGGGCAGGTCCCAGTCGTGCGCGGCGATCTGCTCGACCACCCGCAGCATCGGCAGCGAGAGCGCGTCGCGGGACGCGGCGTACCCGGCCAGCGCGGCCAGCTGGGCGCGGCCGGGCCGCGGCGCGGCGAGGACGGCGCGGGCGAGCAGCTCGGCGTCGCGCAGGCCGGCGGTGATGCCGTGGGTGGACAGCGGGTCCTTCCAGCAGCCGGCGTCGCCGACCAGCGCCCAGCCCGGCCCGAACGGGTGCCGCAGCCGGCCGGGGACGCCGCGCACGTGCCGGACGCCGCCCACCCGCCGGGCCGCGGCGAGCCCGGGGCCGAGCGGGCCGGGCGCGGTCAGCGCGCACAGCGCCCCCTCGGGCCCGTGCGCCCGCACCAGGCCGGCCACCACGCCGGGCCGCCCGCCGGCGAAGACGCAGGTGAGCCCGTCGTTCGTGGGGATCGCCCCGGCGCTGACGCCGGGCCGGTAGAGCCAGTCGTACCCGTCGACCGGGAGCTCGGCCCAGTAGCCGTAGACGATCTCGGCCGCGGCCGAGCCCGCGTAGCGGACCGGGGCGCCGACCGCGTCGGCGACGAGGGAGGAGCGGCCGTCGGCACCGACGACCAGCGCCGCGGTCTCCTCGCGCGGCCGGCCGTCGCGGTCCCGGGTGAGGACGCCGGTGACCCGCCCGTCGTGCCCCCGCAGCAGCCCGGTCACCGGCGTGCCGTACCGGACGGTGGCGCCGGCCCGCACCGCGGCGTCGGCCAGGACGGGGTCGAGCACGGTGCGGCGCGGCGCGTAGAGGGCGTCGACCTCGGGGGTCGGCCGGACCGTCACCGCCACCGTCTCGTCGCCGTAGTGGAAGACGGTGCGCCGGACCGGCGGGGTGCCGGCCTCGCGGATCGCGTCGAGCAGACCCCAGCGCGACAGCTGCAGGACCCCGGCGCGCATGAGCGCGTGCGTCGACACCGTGTCGCTGCCGTACCGGGCGCGGTCCACGCAGAGCACCCGCAGGCCGGCGCGGGCCAGCAGCATCGCCGTGGAGGCGCCGGCGGCGCGGGCGCCCACCACCACGACGTCCCACCGGGGGTTCACGCCGCGCTCCGCAGCGCCTCGCGGGGCACGCCGGCCCCGAGGTCGGCCAGCAGCCGGCCGACGACGGCCGCGGCGTCGTGGCGGACGCCGTCGAGGAAGGTCGAGTTACGGCGGGTCTGCATCCGCATGCCGACCACGTGCAGCCCGCGCGCGGCCGTCGTCCCGGCGACGTGCCGGATCTCGCCGGCCGCGTCGAGCACGGGCACGTGCAGCCACGGATACGACCGCCGGTAGCCGGTGGCCCAGACCACCGCGCCGATCCCGGCCGCGGCCAGGTCCAGCTCGACGGGCGGCTGGGCAGTCCGGATGCCGGGCAGGGCGGGCGGGGCGGGGAGGACCTCGTCGGCCAGGCCGACGGCGGCGGCGTAGCTGTCGATGCGGTGCAGCAGGCCGGCCATGTGGTCGTCGGCCGCCCGGGTGGTCAGGGGCAGGTCGTCGGCGAACCGGAGCCGGGTGCCGTCGGCGGCCAGCAGCCGCCCGGTCAGGGTGATCCCGCGGGCCTGCAGGGCGGGCAGGTCGACCGCGCGGTCGTCGGGCCGGCCGACCAGCTGCAGCGAGGGGTCCGGCGGCGTGTCGGCGGGGGCGACGTGCGGGCGGACCCGGCGGTCGAGCAGCCCCATCGCGTCCAGCCACCACAGGATCTCCATCCCGCGGTAGCGCCGGGGGACGCGGGCGTGCCGGCCGACGGCGAGCGTGACCGGGCGGCCGGTCGCGGCGATCTCGTCGGCCAGCTGCACCCCGGACGCCGACGCGCCGACCACCAGCACACCGGCGTCGGGCAGCCCGGCCGGGTCGCGGTAGGACGCGGCGGTCAGCTGCACCAGCGAGCGGTCGAGCCGGGCCGCGGCGGCCGGGACCGACGGCAGGTCCGACCAGCCGGTCGCGACGACGACGGCCCGGGTGGTCCAGTGCCCGGCGGCCGTGGCGATCCGGTAGCCGGCCGGGGCGGGCCGCAGGGACTCGACGGCGGCGCCCTCGACCACCGGGGCCCGGGAGGCGACGGCGTAGGCGGAGAGGTAGTCCGCGACCTCGCGGGCGGACATGTAGCCGGCGGGGTCGGGGCCGGCGTACCGCCAGCCGGGCAGCCGGCTCATCCAGTTGGGGGTCAGCAGGCGCAGCGACCGCCAGCGGGCGGAGCGCCAGTGCTCGGCCGCGCGGCCGCGCTCGAGGACGACGTGGTCGACGTCGGCCTCGGTGAGCAGCCGGCTGACCGCGAGGCCGGCCTGTCCGGCACCGACGACGGCGACGGGGACGGGGGTCATGGCGAGCTCCGGGGGTGCCGGGCCGCGCCGGGCCGCCCGGGGAGGGCGGACCGGCCGGCGGGGGGAGGCGGCGCGGCCGCTCAGGGGGTGGTGACGTCGATGACGACGTCGGTGCCATGGGACAGCACGTCGTAGACGGCCGACCGGCGGCGGGACTGCTCGACCAGGGCCGCCAGCTGCTCCGGCGCGGCGTCGCCCTCGATCTCGAAGGACACCCGGATCTGCCGGTAGCCGTTCCGGACGTCGTCGGAGAGTCCGAGGATGCCGAGCAGGTCGACGTCGCCCTCGACGGTTGACCGCACCCGGGTGAGCGTCACGCCGCGGGCGGCGGCGATGTTGGCCAGGCCGGCGGTGAGGCAGGCGGCGATGGCGTGCAGCAGGGTCTCCACCGGGGTGGGGCCCTGGCCGGTGCCGACGAGGACCGCCGGGTGGTCGGCGTCGGAGACGAACGGCTCGGTGCGGCTGGTGTCCTCCTGGCCGGCGCCGTAGAAGCCCTGGATCTCGGTGCGGCTGTGCGTGCCGCTGATCCAGGTGTTGCTCGCCCGGAAGCGGAAGTCGGCGAGCGAGGGGGTGCCGCGCACGGCGTCCAGCGTGGCGAACAGCGTCGGGACGTCCACGCCGTTGCGGGCCGGGCGGGTCGGGGTCTGCGTCATGACGGGGTCTCCTCGGGAGGGTCGTTCCTGACGCTGCGGGACGCTAGGGCCGCGACCTTCCCCCGGCCTTCCGCGACGGCGGGGCCCTCGGCGGTGCGCGGAAGGTCCGGGGAAGCCCCCGCGTGCACCGTCGGCGGCAACCCGGTCCGGCGTCGATCCGCCGGGTGGAGGAGGTCGAGATGAGCAGCGTGCTCCCGGTGGGGGCGCACACCGACGACGAGGCCCGCGCGCGGGAGCCCGGGCCGCGGGTCGGCGACAGCGCGAGCCGCAGCCGCCGGGTGCGGGCCGAGGACATCGGCCTGTTCACCGAGCTGACCGGGGACGCCAACCCCCTGCACACCGACCCGGCCCTGGCCGCGCGCTCGCGGTTCGGCGGCGTCGTCGTCCAGGGCGGGGTGACCAGCGGCCTGCTCAACGCGCTGGTCGCCGAGGACCTGCCCGGCCCCGGCAGCGTCTTCCTCTCCGTCGCCTGGAGCTTCCGCGCCCCGGCACGCCCCGGGGACCTCCTCACCGCCCGGGCCGAGGTGACCGGCGTCCGCACCGACAAGCCGGTCACCCACCTGGCCACGACGATCACCAACCAGGACGGCGTCGTCGTGCTGGAGGGCACGGCGGTCGTCTGGCGCGACCCGGAGGTGGCCCGCGCGACCCGGTAGGCGCGGTCAGCGCAGGGCGGCGGCCACCTTCGCCGCGGCGGCGGCCACGGCCCGGCCCACGCGCCCGACGTCCACGGTGTCGTCGACGTAGACCACGGCGACCGCGGCCCGCGCCCCGCCGTCGGGTCCGGGGACGGGCGCGGCGATCGACCGCAGGCCGGGGATGACCTCGCCCTGAGAGCTCGCCCAGCCGGTGCGCCGGGCCTCGTCGAGCTCCGGCCGGTCGTCGGGAGCGGGCGGTTCGGGCATGAGCAGCGCCAGGCCTGGGGCGCCGCGGCCGACCGGGTGGCGGGTGCCGGGGCGGTAGACGACGTGCGCGGTGGTGTCGTGCGGCTCGACCGTCGTGACGGTCACCGCGTCGTCGCCGGCCCGGACGACGAGGAACGCGGTCATGCCGAGCTCGGCGACGAGGTCGTCGAGGCGGGGGAGGGCGGCGGCCTGCAGGCCGGAACGGACCCCGCGGGCCAGCGCGGCCAGGCCCAGCCCGAGCCAGAAGTGGCCGGCGCGGTCCCGCTCGACGAGCTGGTGGTCCTCGAGGGTGCGCAGCAGCCGATAGGTGATCGAGCGGTGCAGCCCCACGCCCTGCGCGATCTCCATGACCGGCTGCGGGGTGCCCACGGCGGCGAGGTGCTCGAGGATCCGGAGGCCGCGGTCGAGGGTCTGCGACTGCGGCGCGCTCGCCGCGCCGTCCTCTGCCGCCATCGCCGTCCTCCCGGGTCCTCCGTGCCGGAACCAGCCTACGGGCGCAGGTGACCGGCCCCCGCGAGGGCGGGGACCCGGATCGGCGCCCCGGGGTCAGCCGGCGCGCAGGCCGGCCAGGAAGGTGTCGAGCAGGCCGAGCTGGGTCTCCGGGGGCGTCGGGTTGCTGGGCAGGGTGGCCAGGACCTGCAGGCCCATGGCCATGGCGAGCAGCTGCTCGGCGAGGACGCCGTCGGGCGTGGCCACGGTGACCTCGCCGTCGGCCCGTCCCTCGGCGAGGAGGGCGCAGAGGTCCCGGCGCCAGGTGGTCATGGCGGCGTCGCTGATCTCCCCCAGCCGCTCGTCGGTCACCGTGCGGCTCCAGAACGGCAGGACGATGCGCGCCTCGAGGACGGTGAGCTCCGTGGTGGGCAGCACCTCGACGAGGAAGGCGCGCAGCGCCGTCAGGCCGCGCCTGCCCTCGACCGCGGCCCGGATCCGCTCGTTCGTGCGGTCGAAGACGTAGACGAAGGCCGCCTCGATCAGCGCTTCCTTGTTCGCGAAGTAGTAGGCGAGCGCGCCGTTGGCGTAGCCCGCCTCGCGCGCGATCTCGCGCATCGTGGCGGCGTCGGCCCCCTGGGTGGCCATCAGCCGCCAGGTCACCTCGAGGATCTCGCGGCGCTTCGCGTCGCGGTCCACCAGTCTCGGCACCGGGCTCCCGTCCCCTCGTCGTCCGACCGTCAGTGTCGTGGACGCGGGGACGGGAACCCGGGCCGGGTCGTCACCGGACGGCGTCCCCCGCCGGCGCGCGGCGGGACCGCTGGGCGACCGCGACGACGACCCCGCCGGCGAACGCCAGCGCGATGACCACCAGCAGGACGGCGGCCAGGACGGCGTCCCCGCTGATCAGCGTGGTGAAGTTGCTCAGCACCAGGACCGTGACGCCGACCAGCCCGAGGGTGCCGAGCACCGGCGCCACCCGCGTGTGCCACACCCGCCGGTCGACCTTCGTCCGCGCGAAGAACGCCAGGACCGCCAGGCTGGTGAGCACCATCAGCACGAGGATGCTGACCGTCGCGAGGCCGGACATCCAGGTGAACAGCTGGAGCACCGGGTCGGAGCCGGCCAGCGCGAAGACCGCCACGATGACCGCGGCCGATGCCGTCTGGGTCAGCGACCCCACGTGCGGCGAGCCGTGCCGGGAGTGCGTCCGGCCCAGCCCGGCCGGGGCCCGCCGCTCGCGACCGAGCGCGAAGAGGTAGCGCGAGACCGCGTTGTGGAACGCCAGCAGTGCGGCGAACAGGCTGGTGAGCAGCAGGATCACCATCACGTCGGCCAGGCCCGGCGTCACGTACTGGGCACCGGCCGCGAACACCAGGCCCGCGGTGTCGGCCTGGGCGGCCGCCACCACGCCGTCGCTGCCGAAGGCCAGGACGATGGCCCAGCTGGCCAGCGCGTAGAAGGCGCCGATGGAGACCACCGCGACGTAGGTCGCCAGCGGCACGGTGCGCCGCGGGTTGCGCGCCTCCTCGCCGTAGATCGCGGTCGCCTCGAAGCCGATGAAGGAGGCGATCGCGAACATGATGCTGATCCCCGGGGCACCGGAGAAGAACGCCGACGGGGTGAACGAGGAGAACTCGATGCCGTCGGCCCCGCCCTGCACCAGGACGGCGACGGCCACCACGGCGATGACCGCGATCTCGAGGGTCAGCAGGACCCCGAGGACCTTGGTGCCGACGTCGATGTTGCGGTAGCCCAGCAGCGCGACGAGGGCCATGAGCAGGAACGCCCACACCCACCACGGCAGGTCGGGGCCGCCGTACTGGACGACCAGGCCCTGCGCCGTCGCCCCGGCCAGCCCGTAGAGACCGGCCTGGATGGCGGTGTAGGTGAGCAGGGCCAGGCCCGCCGAACCCACGCCGACCGGCGCGCCGAGCCCCTTGGTGACGTAGGCGTAGAAGGCGCCGGCGTCGACCACGTGCCGGCTCATCGCGGCGTAGCCGACGCTGAACAGCAGCAGGACGACGGCCGCCACGACGTAGGCCAGCGGGTTCCCGGGGCCGTTGCCGATGGCCAGCATGACCGGCAGGGCGCCGCCGATCGCGGTCAGCGGCGCGGCGGCGGCGACGACGAGGAACACGATGCCGATGACGCCGATCGAGCCGCGCAGACCGCGGCCGGACCCCTCCTCGGGAGCGGCGACGTCCGGGCGGGGCGGGGAGAGCTCACTCATGGCAGGAACCGCCGTCCTGGGGGGAGCCGGCGGCGCGGGACCGGCAGTGGGCACTGGCGCTGGGCGGGACGTCCAGCGTGGGGTTGCGGTCGAAGAAGCCGACCGGCTTGAGCTGGAAGCCGGTGCGGTCGACCGGCATGATCGGCCAGTCCTCGGGCCGGGGGACGTGGGTGAGGCCGAAGGTGTGCCAGACGACGACGTCGGTGCCGTCGAGGTCCCGGTCGGCGGCGGTGTACTCCGGCAGGCCGGCGCCGCCCTTGTGCTGGTTGACGAAGTCGCCGGCCGCGTAGCGCTCGGCCGGGTCGTAGGCGGTGACCCACAGGTGCCTGGTCGCGAAGGTGGCCCGGCGGTGGATGGAGCTGCCCTCGTCGGCGAGCAGGACCGGCTGCCCCTCCGGGTACAGGGCGTAGGCGACGGGCTCACCGAGCCGGTTGCGGCTGTTCGGGTTGCTCACGTGCCAGACCCGGCCGACGCCCTGGTCGGCCATCCGCTGCGCCTCGGACTCCCGGCGCAGCGTCGTCCGCCGCTGGGTGAAGGCGTTGCCCCGCGGGTTGTCCGGCCCCATCGGGACACGGACGAAGTCGAGCTCCTCGACGGTGTTGGTCGGGCCGTCGACGGTCATGTCCAGCCGGGCGCTGAACAGGTGCTGGTGGTAGGGCGCGCCGAGGCCGGGGGCGATCTCGGAGGCGTACGGGTAGCCGGCCCCGGGGTGGGCGGACGTGAAGACGATGCCGGTGGCCTTGACCTCGAAGCCGATGGTGCCGTCGAGGTAGAGGTACCAGTAGAACCCGTAGTCGTAGTTGCCGATCGTGGTGAAGAAGCTGATCACCATGCGGCGCTGGCGGCGGGTCTCGGACGAGCCGGTCCACAGGTCGCTGTGCTTCCAGAGGATCCCGAAGTCCTCCTCGTGCATGCAGACGGCGTTGGGCAGCACCTGCGGGTTGCCGCGCTCGTCGGCGATCACCGCGTCCAGGTAGGTGATGTCGCCGAGGCAGTCGCAGCCGAGCTCCAGGGCGTTGGCGTAGCGGCCGACCAGGTACTCGCCGGTGTCGAAGTAGTTCTGCCAGGACCGGATGGGGGAGGGGTCGGCGTAGGGGACGACCATCTCGGCGATCGAGGCGCGGTGGATGACCGGCCGCAGCCGGCCGCCGTCGACGAAGCCGATCTGGTGCAGCGTCAGGCCCTCGCGGGCGTCGAAGCCCACGCGCAGCTGCCAGCCCTCCCAGGTGAGCAGGTTGCCGTCGAGGGTGAAGCTCGGGCCCTCGGGCTGGGTGATCTCGATCGGCTTCTGGGTGGTGCGCAGCGGGCCGGTGAGCTCCGGGTCGGTGAAGTTGCCGTGCTCCTCGGGGATCGGCACGGGCCCCATGTCGACGACCTGGTCGACGGTCTTGTTCATGACGTCGACGTAGGCCACCAGCCCGTCGATCGGGTGGGCCCAGGGGTGGTCCTCGGGGTGGTCCTGGCGGAAGGCCAGCCCGCGCAGGATCCGCCGGCCCTCCTCCTCCGGGTACTCGAAGACGCCCGCCGACAGCGGGGCCACCCTCACGTCCGCCACGTCCAGGTCGCGGGCGGCCAGCGCCGCCAGCCACCGCTCGTCGGTCGCGAGGACCTCCTCCACGAGGGCGAACTCCTCGTCCAGCACCGGCAGCTGGCCGTCGGTCGCGGCGTCCAGCGCCCGGTCGGACACCAGCTCGCCGCGGCTCACCGAGACGACGACGTCCCGGGCGGCCGGGCGCGAGACGTCGTGCAGGAGTGCCCGCACCCGCCGGTCCGGCGCGGCGGCGGTGTCCGACAGCGCCGACTTGGCGGGCTCCTCCAGGCCGACGTAGACGAAGCGGGTGGTCTCGGCCACGAGACCGGCGTCCACGAGGACCTGGCGGGCGGCGGAGATCTCCTCCGCGGTCAGCCGCTCGAGTGGATGGCTGCGGGGCGGTGCGGCGGCGGGTGCGGCCATGGGGCTTCCCTCTCTTGGTTCTACGGGTGTAGAAACATGGCGTGACACAGGTTACAAGTGCCGCATCGGTATGTGAAGCCCCCGTCCGAAAGTCGATCGACCGGCCGGTACTGCGGTCCTGCGCTGCGTTCCTGGCCGTCACCTCGGCGACACTGCACGTCGCGACGGCCGCCGCCGGGGCCACTCCCGCGGTGGCCCTGGTCCTGCTGGCCATGGGGCTGGCCTGCCTGCCGTGCGCGCTGCACCTGGTCCTCCTGCCGCGGCGCCGCGCGTGGGCCCAGGCCGGCCTCGTCGCGGCGGCCATGCTGGTCGCACACCCGTTGCTGGGGCCCGGCGGCGCCCACGCGCACGCCGGCGGCCCGGCGCAGGGCGCGCTCGGCGCGGCCATGGTGCTGGTGCCCGCCCTCGGGCTGGGACTCGCGGGTGCGGGGCTGCTCCTCGCCGGCCGCGGACCGCGCGGGCCGCGTCATGGGTCGCCGGGGCCCGCGTCTCCTGCTGTGTGACACCCGGACCCGGCGCGCGGGGTGGTGCCGCGCCCCCGGTGGGCGTCAGGCTGCTCGTCGTGGACGACTCCGCGGCCCTGCGCCGCGTCCTGGCCGACGTCTTCGCCGACACCGGCGACATCCGCGTCGTCGCCGAGTGCGCGGACGGGGCGGAGGTCGTCGAGGCGGCGCAGCGCGCCCGGCCGGACGTCGTCCTCATGGACCTGGTCATGCCGCGGGTCGACGGCCTCGAGGCGGCCCGCCGGCTGCTGGACGTCCAGCCGGAGGTGCGCGTCGTCCTGCACAGTGCTCTGCTCGACCCCACCGCCGTCCGGGCGGCGCGCCGCCTCGGCCTGGCCGGCTACCTGCTCAAGGGCGACGTCACCGACCTGGCCCAGCACGTCCGCGAGGTCGCCGCCGGCGGCACCGCGTGGAGTCCGCGCGCGAGCGCCGTCCCTGAGGAGTGACCGTGCCACAGACCCGGATCGGCGTCGTCGGCGCCGGCGTCATCGCCCGGCGCCACGTGCGCACGCTGGCGCGCTTCGACGACGTGCGGGTGGTCGCGATCGCCGACCCGGACACCGAACGCGCGCGCACCCTCGCCGGCACGGTGGGCGCCGCGGTCTTCGCCGACGTCGACGCCATGCTCGACGAGGCGCGGCCCGACGCCGTCTACGTGTGCGTGCCGCCGTTCGCGCACGGCGCCCCGGAGCTGGCCGCCGCGGCCCGCGGGCTGCCGTTCTTCGTGGAGAAGCCGCTGGCCACCGACCTGGCGACGGCGGAGGAGATCGACGCCGTCGTCCGGGAGAAGGGGCTGGTCACCGGCGTCGGCTACCACTGGCGGTGGATCGACACCGTCGAGCACCTGCGGGGCCTGCTGGCCGCCCGGCCGGCCCGGCTGGCCGTCGGCTCCTGGCTGGACGCCACCCCGCCGGTGCCCTGGTGGCAGCGCCGCGACCTCTCCGGCGGCCAGCTCGTCGAGCAGGTCACGCACCTGGTCGACACCGCGCGGCTGCTCGTCGGGGAGATCGAGGAGGTCCACGGCTTCGGCGCCCGGTCGGAGCGGGCCGGGTTCCCCGACAGCGACGTCGACGACGTCACCACCGTCGCGGTGCGCTTCGCCACCGGGGCCGTCGGCACGTTCGTGGCCAGCTGCCTGCTGGCCGGTCCGCACGCCGTCGGCCTGCAGCTGGTCGCCGACGGCGTGGTCGCCGAGCTCACCGAGAAGACCCTCACCGTCGTCGACGCCGACGGCCGCGAGGAGCGGACCGCCGCGGGCGACCCGTTCGCGCGGGAGGACCGCGCCTTCGTCGACGCCGTGCAGGGTGGCCCCGACCGCACCCGCGCCGACTACGCCGAGGCGCTGCGCACCCACCGCGTGACCGTCACCGCGGCCCGGTCGGTCGCCGAGGGAGTGCCGCTGCGCGTCCCGGCGGGAGACGGCCGGTGAGGACCCGCCGGCTGCTGTGGGTCTTCCACTGGCTGGTCGTGGGGGGTGAGGAGACGGAGGTGCGCCTGCTGAGCCGGCACCTGCGGCCCGCCTGGGAGATCGACGTCGTCGTCTGCCTGCGCCGCCCCGGGATGCCGGAGCAGACGCACGCCCAGCTGGCCGAGTGCGGCGTCCCCGTCGACACCACCCCGTGCGACCTGCCCGACGACGAGGTCGTGGACCACCTGGCCCGCGTGATCCCGGGCCACGACGTCGTGGTGGCCAGCCAGGGCGTGCCGTTCGTCCACCCCGCCCTGGCGCGGCTGGAGGACCGGCCGCCGCTGGTCGAGCACGGCGGGCTGGTCCGGGAGGCCGAGTCCGGGTCCAAGGACGGCACCGACCGCTACGTCGGGGTCTGCGCCTCCATCCGGGACGCCGCGGCCGCCCGCATGCCCGACCGGCCGCACCACGCGCTGGAGATCCCGTCCATGGTCGACCTCGGCGAGTTCGACCCGGGCCGGCGGGCCGCCGTGCGCCGCGAGTGGGGTCTGGCCGACGACGTCCCGGTCCTCGGCTGGATCGGCCGGCTGGACCGGAAGAAGCGGGTGGAGGACGTGCTCGCGGCCGCCGCGCTGCTGGCCGAGGGGCACCCGGAGGTGCGCTGGGTCCTGGTCGGCGGCCCGAACTTCATGTACCCGGAGCACGCCGACACACTGCGCGATCTGGCCACCCGGCTCGGGCTGGACGGGCGGGTGCGCTGGCTGGGCGACCGGGCCGACGTCCCCCGGCTGCTGACCGGGCTGGACGCCCTGGTCTGGCTGTCGGAGGGGGAGGGGATGCCGCACGTCCTGGCCGAGGCCGGGGCCGCCTGCCTGCCGGTGGTCGCGACCCCCGACAACGGCGCCGGCCAGCACCTGGTGCACGGGCGCAACGTGCTGTTCGTCCCGCACCGGGACCCGGTGGCGGTGGCGGAGGCGCTGGGCCGGGTGGTGCGCTCCCCGGCGCTGCGCCGCCGGCTGGGGCGGCAGCTGCGGGCGGACGTGGAGGCGCGGTTCAGCGTGCCCGCCGTCCTGCCGCGGTGGCGGGCCCTGCTCGACGAGCTGGCCCCCGCGTGAGCCGCGACGAGGGTGCCCGGCCGCACGGCCGGGCACCCTCGTCAGGTCGGAACGGTCAGCGCACCGACGCCTGCGCCCCCTCCCGCTGCGCGGCCTCGGCGTCCCGCTGTCCGGGTCCGGCGTTGCTGCCGGACTCGGGCAGGTCGGAGTCGCCGTGGTCGTCGAGCATCGTCTCCTCGTCGAAGGGGCTCTCGCCGGACAGTGCCGCCGACAGCTGCTCGCGGTCGAGCTCCTTGGTCCAGGTGGCGACCAGGACGGTCGCGATCGCGTTGCCGGCGAAGTTGGTCACCGCGCGGGCCTCGGACATGAAGCGGTCGATGCCGACGATCAGGCCCACGCCGTCGAGCAGGTCCGGACGGTGGGCCGAGAGCCCGCCGGCCAGCGTGGCCAGGCCGGCGCCGGTGACCCCGGCGGCACCCTTGGACGCGATGATCATGAAGACCAGCAGGCCGATCTGCTCGCCGACCGTCAGCGGGTCGCCCAGTGCCGAGGCGATGAACAGCGAGGCCATCGTCAGGTAGATCGCGGTGCCGTCGAGGTTGAAGGAGTAGCCGGTCGGGACGACGATGCCGGCGACCGGCTGGCTGACGCCGGCGTGCTCCATCTTCGCGATCAACCGGGGCAGCGCCGTCTCCGACGACGAGGTCGAGACGATCAGCAGGAACTCCCGGCCCAGGTACTTCATCAGCGTGAAGACGTTCACGTGGGCGACGAGGCGCAGGATCGTCCCGAGGATGACGAACACGAAGATCGCGCAGGTGATGTAGAAGGCCAGCATGAGCACGGCCAGGCTCTTCAGCGCGTCGATGCCGGTCTCCCCGACGACGGCGGCGATCGCCCCGAACGCCCCGATCGGCGCCAGCCACATGACCATCGAGAGGATGCGGAACACCAGCTTCTGCAGGATCCCGACCGCGCGCAGGATCGGCTCACCGGAGCGGCCCATGGCCTGGATCGCGAACCCGACGAGCAGCGCGACCAGCAGCGCCTGCAGCACCGAGCCCTCGGTCAGGGCCGACAGCAGCGTCGTCGGGATCAGGCCCAGCACGAAGTCGATGGTGCCGCCGCCCTCCTCGGCCGTCGTCGCCAGCTCCGCACCCTGCCCCCGCAGCTCGTCGGAGAGCTGCAGCCCGTCCCCGGGGTGGATGAGGTTGCCCACCAGCAGGCCGATCGTCAGGGCGACGGTCGACATGAGGATGAAGTAGCCGAGCGCGAGCCCACCGATCCGGCCGACCTTGGCCGCCTGCCGGATCGCGCCGATGCCCAGCACGATCGTGCAGAAGATGACGGGCGCGATCAGCATCTTGATCAGGCCCACGAACGCGGTGCCCAGCCACTTGAGGCTGGTGGCGAACTCGGGGAACGCGAAGCCGACGGCGATGCCGAGCACCACCGCCCCGATGACGGCGATGTAGAGCCAGTGCGTCCGGTCCTTCTTCCGGGCGGCGGGCGGTGTGTCGTGCTCGGTGCCTGACGCCATGACGTCTCCTGTCGTCGGCCGGAGGCGAGTGCCTCCCGGGTCCGGTGGGTTCTGCCCCGTGGAGGGCGACGCCAGTCACACTGCTGGCCGGGGTGACGGCGGTCACGCATTCGGTCATTGCGTTCACGCCGGACGGCGGCGGGTCCGGCAGGCGGCACACTCGGCACGTGCGCGTGCCCGCCTCCCTCCCGCACCGCCGCGACCCGAGCCTGGCCCGGCGGCTGCTGCTGCTGCAGGCGCTCGTGGTCGGCGTCGTCGTCCTCACCGCCACGGCCGTCGCCTACCTCGACGCCCGCCAGGCGGTGCAGCAGTCCGCCGAGCAGGAGACGACGGCCATCGTGGAGAGCCTCGCCGACTCCCCGCTCGTGCTCGAGGCGGTGACCGGCCCCGACCCGTCCGCGGTGCTGCAGCCCTACGTGGAGCAGGTGCGGGCCGACACCGGCACCTCGTTCATCACCGTCCTCGCCCCCGACCGCACCCGGTACACCCACCCCGATCGCGACCAGATCGGCCGTCCCTTCCGCGGCACGATCGCCCCGGCGCTGGCAGGGGAGACGTTCACCGAGACCTACACCGGCACCCTCGGCCCGTCGGTGCGGGCGACCGGCCCGGTGGTGGGCGCCGGCGGGGAGGTCGTGGCGCTGGTGTCCGCGGGCATCACCGTCGAGGCCATCGGGGAGGACCTCGCCGCCGCCGTCCCCGGGATCGCCGGGACCGCCCTGGTCACCCTCGCCGTCGGCGGGCTGGGCAGCTGGGCGCTCAGCCGCCGGCTGCAGCGGCAGACCCACGGCCTCTCGCCGGGGCAGCTGGCCCGCATGGTCGAGTACCACCACGCGGTGCTGCACGCCGTCCGGGAGGGCCTGCTGCTGGTCGACGGCGAGCGGCGGGTGCAGCTGGTCAACGACGAGGCGCGGCGGCTGCTGGGCCTGGACGGCGACCCGGCCGGCCGGCACGTCGCCGACCTGGGCCTGCCCGCCGAGCTCACCGCGCTGCTGACCCAGCAGCGGACCGCGGTCGACGAGGTGCACGTGACCGGCACCCGCGTGCTCGTGGTCAACCAGGCGCCGCCGCAGGCCGCCGACGGCGGGGCCGGCACCGTGGTCACCCTGCGGGACCACACCGACCTGCAGGCCCTGACCGGCGAGCTGGACAGCGTGCGGTCCTTCGCCGAGTCGCTGCGGGCGCAGGCCCACGAGGCGGCCAACCGGCTGCACACCACCGTCTCGCTGGTCGAGCTCGGCCGCACCCAGGAGGCGATCGAGTTCGCCACCGCGCAGCTGGCCTCGGCGCAGCGGCTGACCGACCGGGTGGTCAGCGCGGTGGGTGACCCGGTGCTGGCCGCGCTGCTGCTGGGCAAGGCCGCGACCGCGCACGAGCGGGGCGTGCTGCTGGAGATCGACCCCGCGACGTCGGTGGGGGAGACCGGCCTCCCGGGCGGCGACCTGGTCACCATCGTCGGCAACCTGCTGGACAACGCGATCGACGCCGCGCTGTCCGGGGACCCGCCGCGGGAGGTCCAGCTGGCCCTGGAGGTCGCCGGCGGCCGGCTGGAGATCCGGGTCGAGGACACCGGCCCGGGTGTCGCCGAGGCCGACCTGCCGCGGGTCTTCGAGCGCGGCTGGTCGACCAAGGACGCCGGCGGCGCGCCCGCGGGGCTCGGCCGGGGCCTCGGGCTCGCCCTGGTCGCGCAGGCGGTGCGCTGGCACGGCGGCACGATCACGGTGCGCCCCGGCCCGGGCGCGGAGTTCGTGGTCTCGCTGCCCCTCCCGGTGCCGGCGGGAGCCGCCCGGTGAGCGCCCCGGTGATCCGCGTGCTCGTCGTCGAGGACGAGCCGGTCGCCGCCGAGGCGCACCGCGCCTACGTGGACCGGACGGCGGGCTTCGGCACCGCCGCGGTCGCCGGCACCGGCGCGCAGGCCCTCGACGCGCTGGCCCGGCTGCCGGTCGACCTGGTGCTGCTGGACATGAACCTGCCCGACACGCACGGCATCGAGCTGTGCCGGCGGATCCGGGCGGCGGGTGCGCAGGTCGACGTCCTCGCGGTCACCTCGGCGCGGGAGCTCACCACGGTGCGCGCGGCGGCGGCGCACGGCGTGGTCGGCTACCTGCTCAAGCCGTTCACCTACCCGGCCCTGCGCGACCGGCTGACCGCCTACGCCGAGTACCGGGCACGGTTGCACGCCGCGGGCGACGCCGCCGGCCAGGACGAGGTCGACCGCGTGCTCGGTTCGGCACGGCCCAGCCGGCCGGCGCCGCTGCCGAAGGGGATGGGGCGGGAGACGCTGGACGCCGTCGTCGCCGCCGTCCGGGCCGGGGACGGGCTCTCGGCCGCGGAGACCGGCGAGCTGATCGGCGCCTCGCGGATCACCGCCCGCCGCTACCTGGAGTACCTCGCCGACACCGGCGTGGTCGACCGCGCCCCCCGCTACGGCGGCGCCGGCCGCCCCGAGATGGAGTACCGCTGGCGGTGACCCTCAGCCGCAGGCCGGGCGGGTCAGCCACAGCAGCAGCCCGATGGTCAGCCCGACGGTCGAGTGCCCCACCACGCCGCGGGCGTGGGTGACCAGCGGGTAGTCGGTCATCGTCGGCAGGGACGTGCCCTCGTCGACGACCAGGAAGGCCGCGGCGCCGACGGCGAGCCCGGCGGCCAGCGGGTGCACGCCCCGCCGGGTGAGCGCGGCGGCGAGCACGCCGTAGGTCGTGCCGAAGGTGCGGTGCAGCGCCAGCCCGACCCGCCCGGCCGCCGCGTCGTCGAGATCCCGCCCGGCCACCTGCCCGAGCTGCCGGCCCAGCTGCACGAGCGTGCCGCCCGGCGCGAGCTCCTGCTCCCGGCGCCTGGACGCCTCGCTCTGCCGCGCGTAGAAGAGCGTGGTGACGGCGTCCATCGTGCGGCTGGCGACGTAGCCGGCCAGCGCTCCGGTCGCCAGGGTCTGCCGCCGTCGGGTCATCTCCGGCTCCCTCCGCCGGCCGCAGTATCGGGGGACGGCGATCCGCGGAGGAACCCCCGGGCGGCTCCTCGACGGTTCCGTCGCCACCGCCCCCGCCCGACCCCTCACCCCGCGTGAGGAGCGGCCGCCCCGAGCCCCGGACACCGGTGCCCGGGGCTCGGGGCGCCCGTCGATGAGCTGGGCAGGAGCTACTCGACCGCGCCGACCAGCCGGTCGCCGGTTCCGCGCACCGCCGGTGCGGGCCGCGGCCGGGGCGCCCGCGAGGCCGCCGTCGGCACCACCAGGGCCAGCAGGCTGCCGAACACCGCCAGCGCGGTGAGGACGTAGAAGATCGACGTCAGCGAGATCCCCGAGGCGATGAGGAGCCCACCGACCAGCGGGCCGCCGATGCCGCCGAGGCGGCCGAAGCCGGCGCACCAGGCGACACCGGCGCTGCGGACGTTCGTCCGGTAGTAGGTCGCGACGAATCCGTAGATCAGGATCTGCGTCCCGCTGGTGCCCAGGCCGACGACGGCGACGAAGGCCAGCAGGACGGCGAGCGGGAGGCTGACGGTCAGGAACGCGATCGCCGCCGCACCGAGCAGGAAGGAGGCGGCCACCACGGGCTTGGGGCCGAACCGGTCGGCGAAGCGGGAGGCGCCCAGCGCACCGAGCACCGCGCCGCCGTTGAGCACGAGCAGGAAGGCCAGCGAGCCGTTGGTGGAGAAGCCGGCCCGGCCCATGAGCTCCGGCAGCCAGGTGTTGAGCGCGTAGACCAGGAGCAGGCCGGTGGCGCTGAGCAGCCCGAGCAGCACGGTGGGCAGCAGGTACACCCGGCTGGCCAGCCCGGCGAAGCCCGCCCGCCCGCGAGCCACCGGCTCGGTCGCCGGCGCGCCGGGGGCCGCGGTCTCGGCGAGGTCCACCCCGGTGCGCCGGGCGACCGCGCGGGCCTCCTCGAGCCGTCCGCGGGAGGCCAGCCACGCCGGGGACTCCGGCATCTTGAGGATCGCCAGCGGGAACAGCGTCACCAGCGGGAGGGCGCCGAGGAGGAACATCCCCCGCCAGCCGATGGCGTCCAGCGCCACGATCGCCACCAGGGCGGCGAGCAGGCTGCCCAGCGGGACGCCGGAGTAGGTGATCGCGTTCGCGACGTTGCGCCGGCCCGCCGGCGCGAACTCCGCCACCAGTGCGCCGGTGGTGGCGACGAGCGCGCCGACGCCGATGCCGGTGACGAAGCGGAGCAGGCCGAACACCGTCGTGGTCGTCGCCAGCGCGGTGAGCGCCATGCCGACGGAGAACCAGGCGTAGGCGGTGAGCATGACCTTCCGCCGGCCGATCAGGTCGGCGACGCCGCCGGCCACCAGCGCGCCGACGAGCACGCCGACGAGGGCGTAGCTGCCCAGCGCGCCGGCCGTGGCCGGCGTCACCGCGCCGATCTGGCCGGGGTCGCGGAGGAAGAGGGGGACGACGGTGCCGTACACGACCAGGTCGTAGCCGTCGAACACCAGGCCGACGGTCGCGAGCGACACGATCCACGTGACCGTCCTGCGGCGGAGCACGTCCTGCTGGGGGGAATCCACTGCTGTTCTCCTCGTCTCGGGCGTGCGGCGGCCGTAGCAGGGCAGGCGGGAGCCGGCGAGCGACGTCGCCACGGGGGTGGGGGAGGGGTGCGACCCGGCGCGCAGGGCGGGGATGCGGTGCGCGCCGGGGGGCCGGCGGGGCGCGCGAGCGGCGCCCGGCGGGGTCAGTCGGAGGCAGGGTCCTGCGCTGTGTCCGACGGCGCCGGGTCCTGCGCTGTGTCCGACGGCGCCGGGTCCTGCGCTGTGTCCGACGGCGCCGGGTCCTGCGCTGTGTCCGACGGCGCCGGGTCCTGCGCTGTGTCCGACGGCGCCGGGTCCTGCGCTGTGTCCGACGGCGCCGGGTCCTGCGCGATGTCCGACGGGTGGGGGGCCAGGGGCGTGACCGTCATCCGCATGTGGGCGAACAGCGGCAGGCCCCAGAGGATCTCGTGCAGCTGCTGGTTGCTGTCGACGGCGAAGACGCTGAGGTTGGCGTACTCCCCGACGCACCGCCAGATGTGGCGCCAGTGGCCAGAGCGCTGCCACTCCTGCGAGTAGGCCCTCTCCCGGGCCAGGAGGTCGTCGCGCGCCGCCGGGTCCATGTCCGGTGGCAGCGCGACGTCCATCCGGACCGCGTACAGCTGGGTCACGCGGGGTCCAGCGCGAAGTCGTAGGTGACCTCCTCGCCGGCGCCCGAGGCGGCCGGGGTCGGGTGCAGGATCAGCTCCGGCTTCACGGCCTGGGCGACGTCGGTCTCGACGTAGTCGCCGCCCTGGAAGTACAGCTGGGTGGTGACCAGCTGCTTGCCGGGCGCGGACACCTTGAGGTGCAGGTGGGCCGGGCGCCACGCGTGCCAGCCGGCCGCCGCGATGAGCGCGCCGCAGGAGCCGTCGGTCGGGATCTGGTACGGCGCCGGCTTGACCGTGGAGAACGCGAACCGGCCGTCCGGCCCGGTCAGGACCGTGCCGCGCAGGTTCCACTCCGGGATCCCGGGGGCGAACTGGGAGTAGAAGCCGTCGTCGTCGGCGTGCCACAGCTCGACCCGGGCGTCCTGCAGCGGGGCGCCGTCCAGGTCGGTCACGGTGCCCTGGAACACGAACGGCGTGCCCTTCTCCCCGTCGCGCATCGGGAGGGTGGCCTGGCTGCGGAACTCCGGCGAGCCCGGGATGTAGTACGGGCCCTCGATGGTGCCGGTGGCGCCCTTGCGGTCGGCGTTGGCCACCTCCTCGACCACGTGCTCGACCCAGACGTCGAGGAACAGCGGCCACTCGCCGTCCTGCCCGACCCGGATCAGCCACGCCTTCAGCGCGTCGTACTCGGCGTAGGTGACCCCGTGCCGCCGGATGACGTCGTGCAGGGCGGTGAGGGCGTCGGTGGCGATCGCCGAGACGCGCGCCTGGTCGACGGCGGCTGCGGCGCGCTCCTTCTGGGCGAAGCGCTCGGTGGCGTTGCGGCCGGAACCGGCGGCGGTCGGGTTGATCTCGGTGGGTGCGGTCACGGTGTCCTCCTGGGGTGGTGGGTGCGGTGGTGCGGCGACCTCCCTGCAGGTCCCGCCGCGAGCGTGCGAGCGGTGGGGGCAGGGAGGTCCGTCAACGGTCCCGGCGGTAGCGGGCGAGCTTGTCGGGGTCGATCGCGATGCCGATCCCCGGTCCCGGACGGACGGCGAGCTCGCCACCGGAGATCTCCAGCGGCTCGGTGAGCAGGTCGTCGCTCATGTCCAGGAAGTTCGAGAGCTCACCGGCCCGGCGGGCCGAGCTGCGGTGAGCGGCGCCGAAGACGACGGTGCAGGCGGTGCCCACCTGGCCGTCGATCTGGTTGCCCATGACCACCTCGGCCCCGAGGCCGTCGCACTGGTGCAGGATCCGCTGCGACGTGCTGAACCCCGTGCGGGCGGTCTTGATGCTGATCATGGTCGCCGCGCCGCCCAGCAGCTCACGGGTGACCTCGCCGGGGGTCGTGGCGCTCTCGTCGGCGACAGTGGGGACCGTCGTCCGCGCGGTCAGCCACCGGCGGCCGAGCACGTCGTCGGCCGGGCACAGCTCCTCCGACAGGGTCAGGCCGAGGTCGGCCATCGCGTCCAGGGCGCGGGCCGCCTCCGACGGCGTCCAGCCGCGGTTGCCGTCGACGTAGAGCTCGACGTCCGGGCCCAGGGCGGTGCGCAGGGCCCGGCAGGCGCCGACGTCCAGCGCGACCGGACGGCGGCCGACCTTCACCTTGAAGGTCGTGATGCCGTGGACGTCGCGGACCCGCTCGGCGTCGGCGACCATCTCGGCGTCGGGGGCGAACCCGACCATGTGCGCGACCCGCAGCCGGTCGGTCCAGCCGCCGAGCAGCTGGGTCACCGGCAGGCCCAGGGTGTGGCCCAGCGCGTCCCAGATCGCCATGTCGACCGCCGCCTTCGCGGTCGGGTTGCCGACGGTGCGGTCCAGCCGCCCGTGCACCACCTCGCGCTCCAGCAGGGTGAGCCCCACCAGCTGCGGGGCGAACACCTTGTCGACCACCGCGACGATCGACTCCTGCGTCTCGCCGTAGGTGTACGGGCGCGGCGGGGCCTCGGCGACACCGACGACGCCGTCGTCGGTGTGCACGCGGACCAGCACGTGGTCGGCGACGTGCACCTCGCCGCTGGCGAAGCGCAAGGGCTTGCGGTAGGGGATCGCGTACGGGATCGCCTCGATCGCGACGATCTTCACCGGCTACCTCCGGGGTGGACGACGGGGAGTTCGGGCAGGGGGACCGGGTCGGCGTCGGGCGCGATGAAGCCGTTGGCCGCGAGGGCCTCCAGCAACCGGGTCAGTGCGGGGGAGTGGTCGTCGGTGCGCCAGGCCAGCGCGACGTCGACGTGCACGTCGTCGGCGACCGGAACCAGCGCGACGCCCTCGACCGAGACGGCGCGGACCGACTCCGGGAGGAGCGCGACGCCCATGCCGGCGGCGACCAGCGTGAGCATGATCGAGGTCTCCGCGGCCGCGTGCGTCCGCCGCGGCAGGAAGCCGGCCGCGAGGCAGGCCCGGGCGGCGGTGGCGTCGACCACCGAGTCGGGGACGCCGTAGACGACGAAGTCCTCGTCCCGGAGCTCCGCCAGCCCGACCGGCTCGTCCCCGGCGAGCCGGTGGCTCCGGGGGACGGCGCAGACGAACCGCTCCCGCGTGACCAGCCGCGCCGAGAGCCCGGGGGAGCGCAGCGGCGGCCGGAGCACCGCCAGGTCGATGCGGTCCTCCTCCAGCGCGAGCTCCTGCGCGGGGGTGAGGAGGCCGGGCTCGAAGCGGAGCACCAGGCCCGGCACCTCGCGGGCGGCGATCCGGGCCAGCTGGGGCAGCTGGCGGAACGCGGCCAGGCCGGTCGCGCCGACGCGCAGCAGGCCGGTGCTGCCCTCGCCGACCAGCCGGACGCGCGCCTGCGCGGCGTCCACCGACTCGAGGATGCGCTCGGCGTCGCGCAGGAGGGCCTCGCCGGCGGGGGTGAGCTCCACCCGCCGCGTCGTCCGGGTGAACAGCGTGGCCCCCACCTGCGACTCGAGCTGGCGGATGGCCTGCGAGAGGGGGGACTGGGCCATGTGCAGCCGCTCGGCGGCCTGACCGAAGTGCCGGGTCTGCGCGACCGTGACGAAGTAGCGGAGCTGGCGGATCTCCACGTCCCCTCCTCTTCCGGGTCCGGTGTGGCTGTGACGCAGCCAACGTAGGGCCGCTGGGCATGTACCGGCAAAGACCGATTCCGGCTCGATTGAGACGTGCAGCGTCTCGAAGAACCCCAGGTCGGGACTGGGCACTTGTCCGGCGCGCCGGGTGACGGGCGCCACGAACAGTGGGGAGGACGCACCACCCCGCACCACCGACCCGACCGGAGGCACCGCCATGACCGCCGACGTCACCCGCGTCCACGAGATCCTCGCCGACGCCGTCGTCGACGACCCGGAGGCCGGGATCTACCGCGCCAACCGCCGGATCTTCACCGACGAGGAGATCTTCGAGCTGGAGATGACCCACATCTTCGAGGGCAACTGGGTCTACCTGGCCCACGAGAGCCAGCTCCCGGAGCCGGGCGACTACTTCACGACCTCCATCGGCCGCCAGCCCGTCGTCATCACCCGGGACAAGAGCGGCGAGCTGCACTGCCTGGTGAACGCCTGCGCGCACCGGGGGGCGATGCTCTGCCGCCGCAAGACCGACAACCGGATGACGCTGACCTGCCCCTTCCACGGCTGGACGTTCCGCAACGACGGCGCGCTGCTCAAGGTCAAGGACCCCGACGGCGCCGGGTACCCGGCGACCTTCGACACCGCCGGCTCGCACGACCTGACGAGGGTGGCCCGGTTCGACAGCTACCGCGGCTTCCTGTTCGGCAGCGTCAACCCCGACGTCGTCCCGCTCGCGGAGCACCTCGGCGACGCCACCACGGTCATCGACATGCTGGTCGACCAGTCACCGGAGGGGCTGGAGGTCCTGCGCGGCTCGTCGACCTACACCTACGACGGCAACTGGAAGGTCCAGGCGGAGAACGGCGCCGACGGCTACCACGTCAGCGCGACGCACTGGAACTACGCCGCCACCACCTCCCGCCGGAGCACCGGCGAGTCGGCCAACACCACGAGGGCCCTCGACGCCGGCGGCTGGGGGAAGTCCGGCGGCGGCTACTGGTCCTACCCGAACGGCCACCTGTGCCTGTGGACGTGGGCGGCCAACCCGGAGGACCGCCCGCTGTGGGACCGGCTGGACGCGCTCAAGGAGCAGTTCGGCGAGGCCAAGGGCGAGTTCATGGTCAATGGCTCCCGCAACCTGTGCCTCTACCCGAACGTCTACCTGATGGACCAGTTCAGCACCCAGATCCGGCACTTCCGGCCGATCTCGCCGGACAGGACCGAGGTCACCATCTACTGCATCGCCCCCAAGGGCGAGAGCGCCGAGGCCCGGGCCCACCGCATCCGCCAGTACGAGGACTTCTTCAACGCCTCCGGGATGGCCACCCCCGACGACCTGGAGGAGTTCCGCTCCTGCCAGCTCACCTTCCGGGCCACCGCGGCGCCGTGGAACGACATGAGCCGGGGTGCGGAGCACTGGCTCGACGGGCCCGACCCGGTCGCCGAGTCGCTCGGCATGCACGGCGTCGTCTCCTCGGGGCTGCGCAACGAGGACGAGGGGCTCTACCCGGTGCAGCACGGCTACTGGCTGCAGACCATGCGCGCCGCGCTCGAGCAGCAGGCCGGCGCGACCGCCACGACCCCGAGGGGCTGACCCCGATGACCTCCACGCAGACCGCCACCGGCGGCGCGCTCGTCACCCAGAACGCCATCGAGCAGTTCCTCTACCGCGAGGCGCGCTACCTCGACGACCGCGAGTTCGAGAAGTGGCTGGAGTGCTACGCCGACGACGTCGTCTTCTGGATGCCGTCGTGGGCGGACGACGACCGGCTCACCGAGGACCCGCAGCGGGACATCTCGCTCATCTACTACCCGAACAAGGGCGGTCTCGAGGACCGGGTGTTCCGCATCCGCACCGAGCGCTCCAGCGCGACGTCGCTGCCCGAGCCGCGGACCAGCCACAACATCAGCAACGTCGAGGTCATCGAGCGGCGGGGCGACCTGGTCGACGTGCGGTTCAACTGGCACACCATGTACTTCCGGTACAAGACGGTCGACCCCTACTACGGGACGTCGTTCTACACGATCGACTTCTCCGGGCCCGCGCCGCTCATCCGCCGCAAGACCGTGGTGCTGAAGAACGACTACATCCACCACGTCGTCGACGTCTACCACCTCTGAGCCGGGAGTGATCTCCGTGGACCACCGCGTGGCACTCGCGTTCGAGGACGGGGTCACCCGCTTCATCACCTGCCGGGAGGACCAGACCGTCGCCGACGCGTCCTACCGGGCGCGGATCAACATCCCGCTGGACTGCCGGGACGGCGCCTGCGGCACCTGCAAGAGCCTCTGCGAGTCCGGCGACTTCGACGGGGGCACCTACCTCGACGACGCGCTCTCGCCGGACGAGGCGGCCGAGGGCTACGTGCTGCCGTGCAGCATGAAGCCGCGGTCGGACCTGGTGCTGCAGATCCCGACCACGTCGGCGGTGGCCAAGACCAGCGCGGCCACCCACCGGGGCCGGGTCACCGGCCTCGACCGGCTCTCATCCACCACGGTCGGCCTCACCGTCGAGATCGCCGACCGGGCCGCGCTGGCGTTCTTGCCGGGGCAGTACGTCAACATCGCCGTCCCCGGCACGGAGGAGTCCCGCTCCTACTCCTTCAGCAGCGCGCCCGGGGACGAGGCGCTGACGTTCCTGGTGAAGCTCACCCCCGGCGGCGTCATGTCCACCTGGCTGGAGGAGCGCGCCGCGGTCGGGGACGAGATCACCTTCACCGGGCCGCACGGCAGCTTCTTCCTCCGCGACTCCGACGCCCCGCTGCTGCTCCTGGCCGGCGGCACCGGCCTGGCGCCGGTCCTCTCCATCCTGCGGACCCTGGCGGCCGCGGGCAGCACCCGTCGCGCGCACCTGGTCTACGGCGTCACCACCGACGACGACGTGGTCGAGCTCGACACCATCGGCCGCCTCGCCGACTCCCTCGACGGGCTCACCTGGGACCACTGCGTCGCCGACCCGGCGACGACGGCCCGCAACCAGGGCTACGTCACCGGGCTGTACGGGCCCGAGCACCTGCACGGCGGCGACGGCACGGTCTACCTCTGTGGCCCGCCGGCCATGGTGGAGGCGGTCCGCACGCACGTCTCCGGGCTGGGCGTGACCCCGTCGGGCTTCTACTACGAGAAGTTCGCGCTGGCCGCCGTCCTGGCGCCGGCCGCGGAGGAGGTCGCCGAGCCGGAGCCCGCCGTCGCGGAGCCCCTGCCGGTGCCGGTGGCGCGCACCGCGCCCGGCCTGCTCACGCTGGGCGGCCGCGAGGGCCGGGCCGCCGCCGGGCAGGTCCTGCTGCCCCCGGCCGAGCTGACCCCGGTCGGCGCCGGGGCTCCGCGCCGCAGCCCCGAGTCGGCCGCCGACCTGTGGCGCTGCGCGGGACAGGCGGTCGGCCAGCCGTCCGGCCCGGGCGACGTCCGCCCCGTGGCCGACGCCGACGACCTGCTGCCCGCCGACGCCGCCCGCGCCGTCGCCGGCCAGGAGCTGCTCCCGGAGGCGGCGCTGGCGCCGCTCACCCCGCCGCCGGCCGCCCCACCGGAGCCGGCGGGGACGCCCGAGGCCGCGCGGATCACCGCGGACGGGTACGAGATCGGCGAGGACCACCCGTCCGTGCACCAGAGCGACGCGGTCTTCGACGCCCGCCAGGCCCTCGAGCTCGGGGCGCTCGAGCTCACCATCGGGCGCCTGACCCACCAGCAGCTGGTCGGGTACCGGCTGCTGGCCGAGGCCACCGTGCCCTACGTCGAGGGCGACCGGTTCGTCGACGCCCCCGCGTACACCGAGACCAACGCCGCCTTCCACGACTACCTGTTCACCCTCACCGGCAACGAGCACCTGCTGCGGGCCTACCAGGCGCTCGGGGTCAGGGGGCACATGGAGGAGTCGCTGCGCACCGCCACCTGGGTCCACCCGCGGTGCGCGCAGGACCACCTCGACATCGTGACGGCGTTCCGGGACGGCGACCGCGAGCGCGCGCGGGTGCTCATCACCGAGCACGCGGCGCGGTCGAAGGAGACCACCCGCCGGGCCATGCGCGAACTCGCCGACGGGCGCCGTCCCCGGTTCGTCACGCCGGGCCGGTTCGCCGGCCAGGTCGTCGTGGTCACCGGTGCCGGGCAGGGCATCGGCGAGCGGACCGCGCGGCGGATCAGCGCCGAGGGCGGCACGCTCGTGCTCGCCGACCGTGCCGAGCTGGTGCGCGACCTGGCCGAGGAGCTGGGCTCGCCGGGTGCGGAGGCGGTGGCGGTCGTCGCCGACCTGCAGACCTGGGAGGGCGCGTCGGCCGTCGTCGACACCGCGCTCGCGCGGTTCGGCCGCATCGACGTCGCCGTCCACACCGTGGGCGGGACGATCTGGGCCAAGCCGTTCGAGCACTACCCGCCCGACCAGATCCGGGCCGAGATCGACCGGTCGTTGTGGCCGACGCTGTGGTGTTGCCGCGCCGTCGTGCCGCACATGGTCGAGCGGGGCCGCGGGACGATCGTGAACGTCTCCTCGGTCGCCACCCGCGGGCTCAACCGGGTGCCGTACGCCGCGGCCAAGGGCGGGGTCAACGCCATCACCAACGCGCTGGCCCTCGAGATGGGCCCGCACGGGGTGCGGGTCGTCGCCACCGCCCCCGGCGGGACCGACGCGCCCCCGCGCCGGACGCCGCGCGGCGCCGCGCCGCAGACCGAGCAGGAGCAGGAGTGGTACCGGACCATCGTCGACCAGACGGTGGACTCCTCGCTGATGAAGCGGTACGGGACCCTCGACGAGCAGGCGGCGGCCATCACCTTCCTCGCGTCGGAGGAGGCCTCCTACATCACCGGGACCGTCCTGCCGGTCGCCGGCGGCGACCTGGGCTGACCGGGCGTGCCGACCGCGGCGGAGGCCCTCCCCGCCGACCCGCCCTACGGTGGGGACGTGCGCCCGGGCGAGGACGACGTCCACGTCGTCGGTCCGGCCGCCGAGGCCGGGCAGCTCGACGCGCTGCTGGCCACGGCCCGGACCGGCACACCGGTCGTGGCCGTCGTCGAGGGCCCGGCCGGCATCGGCAAGACGACCCTGCTGCGCCGGTTCCGCGGTCGCCACCCCGGCCTGCGGGAGAGCACGGTGGCCGGGCTGCCGTGGGAGAGCCGCCGGCCGGGTGCGCTGGTCCGGCGGCTGCTCGACGACCTGCCCGGCGGCGCCCCGGTGCCGCAGGACGCGGCCGACCCGGCCGACCTCGGGACCGAGCTGGCGGCCCGGTGGGCGGCGGCGGCCGCCGACGAGCCGCTGCTGGTGGCCGTGGACGACGCGCACTGCGCGGACGCGGTCTCGCTGCAGGCGGTCGGGTCCGCAGTGGCCCGCACCCGCGACGCCGCCGTCCTGCTGCTGCTCGCCCGGACCGTGGGCTGGGCGGCTCCGGGCGACCACGCCGCCCTCGATGTGCTCGACCGGCTCGAGGCCGTGCGGGTGCGGGTGCCCCCGCTGGGGCCGGAGGAGACCCGGCTGCTGGCCGCGCGTGTGGTCGCCGTCGACCTGCCGCTGCCGGTCGCCCGGCGGCTCAGCGAGCACACCGCCGGGATCCCGCGGCACCTGCTGGAGGTCCTGCGCGGCACGCCTCCGGCGCGCTGGACCGACTGGCAGACCCGGCTGCCCGCGCCGAGCACCGTCCAGCGCCGGGTGCGGCAGGCGCTGGAGGGCTGCTCGCCCGCGGCCCGGGCCCTGGTGGAGGCCGCCGCCGTGCTCGGGCCGTCGCCCGTGCTGGCCGACGCCGCGGCGCTGGCCGGCCTCACCGACCCGATCGCGGCGCTCGACGAGGCGTGCAGTGCGGGGCTGCTCGCGCCCGCCGGCGGGCACGGCCTGGACGTCGTCGCCTTCCCGGAGCGCTTCGTCCGCGGCGCGGTGCACGGCGGCCTGCCGCCGATGCGGCGGCACGACCTGCACCTGCGCGCGGCCGGCATCGTCGACGACGAGACCGAGCAGCTCCGCCACCGCGTCGAGGCGGCTCCGCTCCCCGACGCCGGCCTGGCCGCCCAGCTGGTGGAGCTGGCCCGCCGCAAGGCCGACGAGGGGGCGTGGGCCGTGGTCGCCGGCGCGCTCATCGACGCCGGCCGGATCAGCCCCAGCCGGGCCGAGCGGGAGGACCGGCTGATCCAGGCCGTCGACGCCCTGGCCGGCGCAGGCCTGCTCGGGCAGGCCGTCGAGGCGCTGCCCGACCTGGAGGCGCTGCCCGCCGGCCCGCGCCGGGACGCCGTCCTGGCCTACGTCGCGCTGCAGCGCGGCCGCCGCGGGCAGGCGCTGGCCCACCTGGACACCGCGTGGCGGCACCGGGGCACCGACCGGGACGCCGCCGCCGTCGTCTGCCAGCGCCGGGTGCTGCACGCGCTGGCCGACTGGGACGGCGACGAGCTGGTCCGGTGGGCCGGCCGGGCGGTCGAGCACGCCGCGCCGGGCTCCCCGGTCGCGGTGGAGGCCCGCGCCGTCGTGGGGCTCGGCCACGCCGCCCGGGGCGAGGTCGACCGGGCGCTGACGGCCTACCGGCAGGCGGTCGCGGAGAGCCCGCCGGGGCCGCAGCTGCAGCGCGCGCGGATGGGGCTGGGCTGGCTGCTCCTGGCCCGGGACGACCCCGAGGGCGCGCGGCGCGAGCTCGAGTTCGCCGTCCCCTCCTCGCGGCAGACCGGGTCCAACCGGGTGTCGCTGTGGGCGCTGGTGTGGCTGGCCCGGACCCGGCTCGCGCTGGGCGACTGGCCGGGGGCGCTGGACGCCGTCGCCCAGGGGGAGGTGCTGCTCAACGCCACCGGGCTGGACCTGCTGCGGCCGCTGGTGCACTGGACCGGGGCCCAGGTGCACGCCCTGCGCGGCGAGCCGGACGCCGCCGACCGGCACCTCCGCCTCGGCGCGGCGGCCGAGCACGACTACGCGGTCATGACCGTGCCCACGCTGCTGGCGCGAGCCGCCGTCGCCGAGGCGGCGTCGGACTTCCCCGCCGTCGTCCGCCACCTCGCGCCGCTGGCCGCCCGCACCCCGCGCGGCGGGCTCGACGAGCCGGGCTTCTGGCCCTGGCACGGCCTGTACGCCGAGGCGCTCGTGCTGACCGACCGGCTGGCCGAGGCGGACGCGTTCCTCGCGCCGCTGGAGGCCACGGCCGACCGGCGCGGGCACCGCTCCGTGGGCGCCCGGCTGGGCGTGGTCCGGGGCCGGCTGATGGCCGCCCGCGGCGACGTCGGCGGGGCCGAGCGGGCGTTCGAGGCCGCCCGCACCCGGCTCGCCCCGCTGCCCCTGCCGTACGACAAGGCCCGGGTCGACCTCGTCCACGGGCTGACCCTGCGCCGGGCCGGACGCCGGCGGGACGCCGCGGAGCTGCTCACCGCGGCCCGGCAGCTCTTCGCCGCGCTCGACGCCCGGGTCGCCGTCGAGCGCTGCGACCGGGAGCTCAAGACCGGCCGGCCGGCGCTCCGCACGGCCGACGCCGGCCCCGACACCCTGACCGAGCAGGAGCGCACCGTCGCCGACCTGGTGGCGACGGGGATGACCAACAAGGAGGTGGCCGCGGCGATGATGCTGTCGGTCAAGACCGTCCAGTTCCACCTGACCCGCGTCTACGCCAAGGTCGGGGTCCGGTCCCGGTCGGAGCTGGCGGCGCGCGCCTCGCGCGGCCCCCTGGCGCCGTGAGCGCGCCGACCGCCGAGCCCCTTCTCGAGCGCCCCGACCGGCCGCTGCCCGGCCCGCGCCGGGTGCTGCGCGACGCCGGCCCGCTCTACGCGGCCAACGGCCTCATCGGGCTGGTCTTCGCGGCCACCGGCCCGGTCGCGGTGATCCTGGCGGTGGGCACCGAGGGCGGCCTGTCCGAGGAGCAGCTCGCCTCGTGGATCTTCGGGGCCTTCTTCCTCAACGGCGTCCTCACCGTCCTCGCCTGCTGGCTCTACCGGCAGCCGCTGGCCTTCTTCTGGACGATCCCGGGCACCGTCCTCGTCGGGCCGGCGCTGACCCACCTGGCGTGGCCGGAGGTGGTCGGTGCCTTCGTGGCCACCGGCCTGCTGGTGCTGGCGCTCGGGCTGACCGGCTGGGTGCGCCGGGCGATGGCGGTCGTCCCGATGCCGATCGTCATGGCCATGGTCGCCGGGGTCTTCCTGCGCTTCGGGGTGGACCTGGTGCACGCGCTGCGCGACGACGTCGCGATCGCCGCCCCCATGGTGATCACGTTCGTCGTGCTGAGCGCCCTGCCCGGGCTGGGGCGGCGGGTGCCCCCGCTGATCGGGGCGCTGGTCGTCGGCGCGGGAGCGGTGGCGCTGTCCGGGCGCTTCGCGCCCACGGCGGCGGGCGGGAACTGGTTCGCCTCGCCGGTGCTCACCGCGCCGCAGTGGTCACCGCAGGCCCTGGTGGAGCTCGTCGTCCCGCTGGCCATCACCGTGCTGGTGGTGCAGAACGGCCAGGGCGTGGCGGTGCTGCGCGCGGCGGGTCACGCCCCGCCGACCAACGCCGTCACGGTGGCCTGCGGCGCGTGGTCGCTGCTGGCCGCCACGGTCGGGACGGTGTCCACCTGCCTCACCGGGCCGACCAACGCGCTGCTCTCGGCGTCCGGCGAGCGCAGCCGGCAGTACACGGCCGGCATCGTCTGCGGACTGCTCGCGGTCGTCTTCGGCCTGTGCTCCCCGCTGTTCACCGGCGCCATGCTCGCCACGCCGCCGGCCTTCGTCGCCGCCCTCGCGGGGCTGGCCATGCTGCGCGTCCTGCAGGCCTCCTTCGTCGCCGCGTTCAGCACCCGGTTCACCCTGGGCGCTCTGGTCACCTTCGTGGTGACGGTCGCCGACGTGTCGGTCCTGTCCATCGGCGCGCCCTTCTGGGGCCTGCTGGCCGGGCTCGCCGTCTCCGCGGTGCTCGAGCGGGGGGACCTCGCGGTCAGCCGGTGAGGACGACGACCAGCGTGCGGGGCCCGTGCACGCCCTCGACGCGCTGCAGCTCGATGTCGCTGGTCGCCGAGGGGCCGCTGACCATGGTGAGCGGGGCGGTGGGGTCCAGCCGGGCCAGGCCCTCCGGGACGCCGCCGACGACCTGGCCGGTCTCGACGACGCAGACCAGGCAGTCGGGCAGCAGCGACAGCGCCCGGCGGCCGGAGCGCGGTGAGCCGTCGAGGACCAGGGTGCCGGTCTCCGCGACCGCGACGGCGACGCCGGTGACCGTGGCGGCGAAGGCGGCGAGCTCGACGGCGGGCCGGCCGTCGTCGGCCACCGCGCCCTCGGGTCGCCAGTCGGCGGGCAGCCCGGGCGCGACGACGACGTCGGCCGGCTCGTGCCCGCCGAGCGCCGTCCGCAGTGCGCCGGCGACGGTGGCCGCCACCTCGGACAGCGCGCACCGCACGACCGTGGCCCGGTAGTCCTCCAGCCGGTCGGTGAGGACGTCGAGCAGCGTCGCCGCCGGCCGGTCGTCGGTGGTGCGGTAGTCGCGGGTGACCTCGACCGCCGGCCGCTGCGGGCCGAGGGCGGTGCGGATGCGGGCGAGCACCTCGTCGCGCGCGCCGGTCATCGCCGGTGCTCCCGGGCCCAGGACTGCGTGAACGTCTCGCGGGGCGGGGTGGGCAGGTCGCGGGTGCGGGTCCACCCCGAGATCGGCGGCGGGAGGGCGGCCGGGAGGGTCGGTCTCCCACGGGCGAGGAACCGGCCGAGGCCGGCGGCGCGCTGGGCCAGCCGCCAGAGCCGGGGGTTCGACATCGCCTTCGCCAGCGCTCGGAAGGCCAGCGCCTCCGGCGTGGTGCGCTCCTGCGCCTCGACGTGCTCGGCGCGCAGGTGCACGAGGATCGAGGGGATGTCGATCGCGACCGGGCAGACGTCGTAGCAGGCGCCGCACAGGGTGGAGGCGTAGGGGAGCGAGGCGTTGTCCTCCACGCCGGTGAGCTGCGGGGAGAGGACGGCGCCGATCGGGCCGGGGTAGACCGACCCGTAGGCGTGGCCGCCGGTCCGCTCGTACACCGGGCAGACGTTGAGGCAGGCCGAGCAGCGGATGCAGTGCAGCGCCTCGCGGCCCACCTCGTCGGCGAGCACCGCCGTCCGCCCGTTGTCCAGCAGCACGAGGTGGAACTCCTGCGGGCCGTCGCCGGGGGTGACCCCCGCCCACAGCGAGGTGTAGGGGTTCATCCGCTCGCCGGTGGAGGAGCGCGGCAGCAGCTGCAGGAACACCTCGAGGTCGCGCCAGGTGGGGACGACCTTCTCGATGCCCATGACCGTGATCAGCGTCTGCGGCAGGGTCAGGCACATCCGGCCGTTGCCCTCGCTCTCGACGACGGCGAGCGTGCCGGTCTCGGCGACGGCGAAGTTGGCCCCGCTGACCGCCACCCGGGCGCGCAGGAACCGCTCCCGCAGGTGCGCGCGGGCGGCCATGGCCAGCCGGCGCGGGTCGTCGGTCAGCCCCGGGTCGACCCCGGGCATGGTGCGCAGGAAGATCTCGCGGATCTCGGCCCGGTTCTTGTGGATCGCCGGAACCAGGATGTGCGACGGCGTGTCCTCGCCCAGCTGGACGATCAGCTCGGCCAGGTCGGTCTCGTGGGCGGTGACGCCGGCCGCCTCGAGCGCCTCGTTGAGCCCGATCTCCTGGGTGGCCATCGACTTGACCTTGACGACCTCGTCGGCGCCGGTGGCCCGGACCAGCCGGGTGACGATCTCGTTGGCCTCGATGGCGTCGCGGGCCCAGTGCACGGTGCCGCCGCGGGCGGTGACCTGCTCCTCGAGGGCGATCAGGTGCTCGTCGAGGCGGGCCATGGTGGCGGCCTTGAGCGCCTTCCCGGCCTGGCGCAGCTGCTCCCAGTCGGGCACCTCGCCGACGACCGCGGCGCGCTTGCCGCGGATCGTCGTCGTCGCGTGGCCGAGGTTGGCCCGCAGCTGCCCGTCCCGCAGCGCGTCCCGGGCGGCGTCGGGGAACGACCGGTCGCCGCGCAGGTGCCCCACCCCTCGGGGCGCCGTCGGCAGGCCCGGCATCCCGAGGTGGACGGCGGTCACCGTCGTCCCCCCGCGCCGGTTTCCGCGGGGACCGAGGGCTTCGTGGTCTGGTGGGGGGTCACGGCGTCCGTCGGGGTGGTGGGGTGGGTGGACTGCTCCGTCGAGGCGAGGATCTCGGCCAGGTGCACCGTCCGGGTGCCCGACCGCAGCCGGGACAGCCCGCCGCCGATGTGCATGAGGCACGAGGCGTCGCCGGCCGTGCACACCTCGGCGTGCGTGGACAGCACGTTGGCCATCTTGTCGGTGAGCATCGCCGTCGAGGTGTCGGCGTTCTTGACCGCGAAGGTGCCGCCGAAGCCGCAGCAGGACTCCGCGCCCGGCAGCTCGACCAGGTCGAGCCCGCGGACCGCGCGCAGCAGCCGCAGCGGCCGGTCGCCGACCCGCAGCAGGCGCAGCGAGTGGCAGGTCGGGTGGTAGGTGACCCGGTGCGGGTAGTAGGCGCCGACGTCGGTGACGCCCAGGACGTCGACCAGGAACTGCGACAGCTCGTACGTCCGCGCGGCGAGGGCCTCGGCCTCGTCGGCCAGGGCGGGCTCCCCGGCGCGGCGGGCGACCATCGCCTGCTGGTGGTGGATCGACGCCACGCAAGACCCGGACGGCGCCACCACCGCCTCCGCCCCGGCGAAGGCGCGCACGTGGTTGGCCACGATCGGCACCGCCTCGCGCCGGTAGCCGGTGTTGACGTGCATCTGCCCGCAGCAGGCCTGCCCGGGCGGGACGACGACCTCGTGCCCCAGCCGCTCCAGCAGCACCGCGGTCGCGCGGGCGACCTGGGGCACGACCGTGTCGACCAGGCAGGTGGCGAAGAGTGCGACTCTCACGCTGTCCTCTCAGCTCGTGGCGCCGGGGCGGCGGGCCATGCTCGACTCGCGGACGACCAGCACCGGCTCGAACACCGGCTGCTCGTGGACGTGTCCCTCGCCCCGGGCCTCGTCGAGCAGCAGCTCCGCGGCCTTGCGGCCCAGTTCGTGGCGCGGCTTGCGGACCGAGGTCAGGGGGACGGCGGCCGCCGCGGCGAAGTCGATGTCGTCGTACCCCACGATGGCGAAGTCCTCGGGGACCCGCACCCCGTGCCGCACCATCTCCTGGAGCACCCCCAGGGCCATGAGGTCGTTGGCGCACACCGCGGCCGTGGGCCGCTTCGCCGCGGGGATGCCGATGATCCGCTCGGCGGCCTCGCGGCCGCTGGCGACGGTGAGGACCTCGGGGGAGAAGACGGTCAGGGCGTCGTCGGTGCCGCAGGTCTCGTGGACCGCGGCCTCGACGCCGGCGTGCCGCTCCTGCACCTGGGGGAGCCCGGAGGCACCCCCGATGAAGGCGATCCGCCGGTGTCCCCGCTCGAGCAGGTGCTCGGCGGCGAGCCGGCCGCCGAGGACGTCGTCACTCGCGACGGCGCACTGGTCGGGACCGGGGGCGCGGCGGTCGAGCAGCACGATCGGCACGCCGCGGCGGCGCAGGGTCTCCAGGTGCGGCGACAGCTCGGCGGTCGGGGTGATCAGCACGCCCTGGACCCGCTGCTCGGCCAGGACGTCGAGGTACGCGGTCTCCTTCTCCGGCCGGTCGTCGGAGTTGCAGAGGATGAGCGCGAACCCGGCGGCGTTGACGACGTCCTCCACCCCGCGGGCGACGTCGGTGAAGAACGGGTTGGCGATGTCGAGGACGACGAGGCCCACGGTCCGGCTGGAGCCGGCGCGCAGCTGGCGGGCCGACTCGTTGCGGACGAAGCCCAGCTCGGCGATCGCCGACAGCACCCGGTCGCGGGTCGTCGTGGCGACCACCTCGGGGCGGTTGAGCACGTTGCTGACCGTGCCGACCGAGACCCCGGCGCGCAGTGCGACGTCGCGGATGCTCGCGGTCACGGTTCCTCCTCGGGTCGGTGGCCTCGATCCTCGTCCACGCACTGAAACGTGTCAAACCGATCGTAACGCGAAATCCGGCGTCGCCACGCGGCACCTGATCGGCCGTTGACACTCCCCGGAGTGGGTCCTATGGTCTACGCCACAGCAGCTCATGAATCGTTTCAGGCGAAGGAGGCGGTCATCGTGGACCATGCCCCGGCACCAGCGCCCGCAGGTCCCGTGGTCCTCGCCCTCGAGGACGTCGGCAAGTCGTTCGGCGCGGTGGCCGCGCTCCGCGGTGCGCAGCTCGAGCTCCGGGCCGGCGAGGCACACGCTCTCGTGGGGGAGAACGGCGCCGGCAAGTCCACGCTGGTCAAGATCCTCGCCGGGGTGCACGGCCCGGACGCCGGCCGCGTCATGCTCGACGGCGCGCCGGTCACCCTGGACGGCCCGGCCGCGGCCCGCGCCGCCGGCATCGCGGTCATCTACCAGGAGCCCACGCTGTTCCCCGACCTCTCGGTCGCGGAGAACATCTTCATGGGCCGCCAGCCGCTCACCGGCGGGCGGCGGATCGACCGCCGAGAGCTCACCGCCCGCTGCCGGGCCCTGTTCGAGCGGCTGGGCGTGCGCCTGGACCCCGAGCGGCCGGCCCGCGGCCTGTCGATCGCCGACCAGCAGATGGTCGAGATCGCCAAGGCGATCTCGTTCGACGCCCGGGTGCTGGTCATGGACGAGCCGACGGCGGCGCTGTCCGGCGTCGAGGTGGAGCGGCTGTTCACCGTGGCCCGCTCGCTGCGCGACTCGGGGGCCGCCGTCCTCTTCATCTCGCACCGCTTCGACGAGGTCTTCGACCTCTGCGACCGGATCACCGTCATGCGGGACGGCCAGTGGGTGTCCACCGACGCCACCGCCGACCTCACGGTCGACCAGGTCGTCCGCCGCATGGTCGGCCGCGAGGTCTCCTCGCTCTTCCCGAAGCTGGACGTCGAGGCGGGCGAGGTCGTCCTCTCGGTCCGGGGCCTCAGCCGCCGGGGCGTCTTCAGCGACGTCTCCTTCGACGTGCGCGCCGGCGAGATCGTCGCGCTGGCCGGGCTGGTCGGCGCCGGCCGCAGCGAGGTCGTGCGCGCCGTCTTCGGCATCGACCGCTACGACGCCGGGTCGGTCGAGCTCGACGGGGAGGCGCTGCGCCCCGGCAACCCCGCGGCGGCGATGGCCGCCGGCATCGCGCTGGTCCCGGAGGACCGCCGCCAGCAGGGGCTGGTCATGGAGCTGTCCGTCGAGCGCAACGCCACCCTCACCCGCCGCTGGCAGCTGTCCCGGCTGGGCTGGCTCTCCGCCCGGCGCGAGCGCGACACGGCCGCCGAGTGGTCGACGAAGCTGCAGGTCAAGGCCGGCCGGCTCACCGACCCGGTCTCCACCCTCTCCGGCGGCAACCAGCAGAAGGTCGTCCTGGCCAAGTGGCTGTCGACCCAGCCGCGGGTGCTGATCGTCGACGAGCCCACCCGCGGCATCGACGTCGGCACCAAGGCCGAGGTCCACCGGCTGCTGTCCCAGCTCGCCGCCGACGGCCTGGCCGTCGTCATGGTGTCCAGCGAACTCCCGGAGGTCCTCGGCATGGCCGACCGCGTCCTCGTCATGCACGAGGGCCGCCTCGTCGACGACATCCCCCGTGCCCGTGCCGACGAGGACAGCGTCATGCTCGCGGCCACCGGCCAGTCCGGCCGGACGGCGGTCGCCCCGTGACCGCCCAGCAGACGGCACCGCCCCCGGAGGCCCCGGCCGCCGAGCGGAGCGGGCGCCGCGGTGCCGCGCTCGTGCACCGGCTGGTCGTCGTCCGCGAGCTGGGCATCCTCGCCGCGCTGGTGCTGCTGGTCGTCGTGACGGTGATCGCGAACCCGCGGTTCCTGTCCGGTCAGAACGTCCGGGACCTGCTGATCTCGGCGTCGATCCTCACCGTCCTCGCGGCGGGGCAGACCGTCGTCATCATCACCAGGAACGTCGACCTGTCGGTCGGCTCGACCCTGGGCCTCTCCGCGTACGCCACCGGCACCCTGCTGGCCACCGCTCCCGGGACGCCGGTCGTGATCGCCGTCCTCGTGGGGATCGCCGTCGGCGCGCTGTGCGGCGTGCTGAACGGGGTCATCGTCGCCGTGGCGAAGGTGCCGTCCCTGGTCGTCACGCTCGGCACGCTGTACGCCATCCGCGGCCTGACCTCGCTGTGGGCGAGCGAGAGCGACCGGCTGCAGATCAACGCCTCCGACCTGCCCTCGGGCTTCAAGGCGATCGCGGGCGCCCGGCTGCTGGGCATCCCGGTCCTCTTCCTCGTCGCCCTGGTCGTCGTCGTCCTGGTCGGCTTCCACCTGCGCAACTACCGCAGCGGCCGGGAGCTCTACGGCATCGGGTCCGACCCCGAGGCGGCCCGGCTGTCCGGGATCCCGGTCGGCCGGAGGGTCTTCGCCGCCTTCGTGGTCAGCGGCGCGCTGGCCGGGCTGGCCGGCGTCCTCTACGCCGCCCGGTTCCAGACGCTGGACGCCACCGCCGGCACCGGCCAGGAGCTGTTCGTCGTCGCGGCCGCCGTGGTCGGCGGCGTGGCCATCTTCGGCGGCAGCGGGTCGGTCTACGGCGCGGCCCTGGGCGCCCTGCTCCTCACCACCATCGGCGCCGCGCTGCCCCAGCTGGGCCTCAACCCGTTCTGGCGCGAGGCGGCCGTCGGCGCGCTGATCCTCGCCGCGATCGTGCTGGACCGGTCGCTGTCCCTGCGCCTCGCCCGCCGCCTCCGAGGGAGGAACCTCCGTGGCAGTTGACACCGCCCCCACCGCTCCGGCCGGCACACCGGCCCGCCGCACCGGTCCGGCCTCCCGGCTGCGCCTGCTGGGGACCGGCGACGGGGTCATCACCCTGGTGCTGGTGCTGTTCCTGCTCGTCGCGGCCTTCGCGGTCGAGGGGTTCGCCTCGGCGCGCAACACCGGCTTCCTGCTGCTCGACGTGGTCGTGATCGTCCTGATCGCGCTGCCGCTGACGCTGGTGATCGTCACCGGCGAGATCGACCTCTCGGTGGCGAGCACGGTGGGCCTGTCGAGCGCCGTCATGGGCCAGCTGTGGTTCTCCGGCCTCCCGCTGGAACTGATCATCCCGCTGTGCCTGGTGCTCGGCGCGGTGCTCGGCGCCGTCAACGGGTTCCTGGTGACGCGGCTGGGGCTGCCGTCGCTCGCGGTCACCATCGGCACCCTCGCCCTCTACCGCGGGCTGGCCTTCGTCGTGCTCGGTGACCGGGCGGTCGCGGACTTCCCACGGTCGTGGACCACCTGGGCGATCAGCGGGATCGGGGACACCGGCATCCCGGTGGTCGTCGTCCCCCTGCTGGTCCTCGTGCTGGTCACCGGTGTGGTGCTGCACGCCACCCCCGTCGGCCGCTCGCTCTACGCGATGGGCAACAGCGAGGACGCCGCCCGCTTCAGCGGCATCGACGTCGCCCGCACCAAGTTCTGGCTGTTCGTCGTCACCGGCGTGGTCAGCGCGCTGGCCGGCATCTACTGGACGCTGCGCTACGGCAGCGCCCGCGGCGACAACGCCCAGGGCCTGGAGCTGCAGGTCATCGCGGCGATCCTGCTCGGCGGCGTGTCCATCTTCGGCGGCCGCGGCGGGCTGCTCGGCGTCCTCGCCGGGGCCCTGCTGCTGGCCTCGGTCCGCAACGCCCTCCAGCTGGGCAACGTGCCGGCCGACGTCCTCAACATCGTGACCGGCGGCCTGCTGATCGTCGCCGTCGTCGCCCCGCAGGTGACCGCCTGGGTCCGGCGCCGGACCCGAGCGCGCCCGCGCACCCCCTGAGCGCACCACCCGCGCGTCCAGGGACGGACGCGCACCCGACGCCCCACCCCGGCCGTCTCGGCGCCGGCAGACCAGAGAGGGAACCAATGACCAGCTTCCTGTCCCGCCGCCCACTGCGCGGCGGCCTGACCGGGCTCGCGGTGGCGGCCCTGGTGCTCACGACCGCGGCCTGCGGCGGCACCACACGCGGCGACGAGGAGGAGAGCGCCGGCGGTGCCGCCGCCGGCGCCAGCGCCGACCCGGACGCCGAGATCCCCGCCGACCTGGCGGTGGGCTTCCTCCCCAAGCAGGTGAACAACCCCTACTTCTCCGTCGCATCGGCGGGGGCCGAGGCGGCCACCGGCGAGTTCAGCGGGGAGTACACCGAGACCGGCCCGTCGGAGGCCAGCGCCTCCTCGCAGGTGAGCTACATCAACACGCTGAGCCAGCAGGGCACCGACGTCATCCTGACCTCGGCCAACGACCCCAACGCCATCTGCAGCGCGCTGGACCAGGCGCGCTCGGCCGGGGCCAGCGTCGTCACCTTCGACTCCGACACCGACCCCGCGTGCCGCGACCTGTTCGTCAACCAGGCCACCACCGAGGGCATCGCCAAGGCGCAGGTCGACCTGATCGCCGAGCAGATCGGCGGGGCCGGGCAGGTGGCGATCCTGTCCGCGACGGCGAACGCCACGAACCAGAACACCTGGATCGAGGAGATGCAGTCCTACGCCGCCGCGGAGCACCCGGACCTCGAGTTCGTGGCGACGGTGTACGGCGACGACGAGGACGAGAAGTCCTTCCAGGAGACCCAGGGTCTGCTCCAGACCTACCCGGACCTGGCGGGCATCATCTCGCCGACCACCGTCGGCATCGCCGCCGCGGCGCGCTACCTGTCCGGCTCGGAGTTCAAGGGCCAGGTCGCGCTGACCGGTCTGGGCACGCCCAACCAGATGCGCGAGTACGTCCAGAACGGGACCGTCACGGCCTTCGCGCTGTGGAACCCGGAGGAGCTCGGCTACCTCGCCGCGTACGCCGGTGCGGCGCTCGCGGCCGGCCAGATCACCGGTGAGGAGGGCGAGACCTTCGAGGCCGGCGACCTGGGCGAGTTCACGATCGAGGCCGACGGCGTCGTCGTCCTCGGCGAGCCCACCGTCTTCAACGCCGACAACATCGACGACTTCGACTTCTGACGTCGTCGTCCCGCTGCCGCCGGCCGTGGACCGGCCGGCGGCAGCGGGACACCGCACCCCCGGAGAGGACCCCCGTGCCCCGCGTCTGCTTCACCCTCCACGTCCGGCCCGACCGGCTGGCGGAGTACCGGCAGCGCCACGCCGCCGTCTGGCCGGAGATGCTCCGCGCGCTGCGCGACGCCGGCTGGCACGACTACCAGCTCTTCCTGCGCGCGGACGGCCTGCTCGTCGGCACCCTGGTGACCGACGACCTCGCCGCCGCGCAGGCCGCGATGGACGCCACCGAGGTGAGCGCCCGCTGGGAGGCCGAGATGGCCCCCTTCTTCGACGTCCCCGGCGACCTGCCCGGGCGCGGGAAGCACGAGCTCGACCTGGTCTTCGACCTCGACGCCCAGCTGACGGCGGCTGGCGAGACCACCACGCAGAACGGAGACCCCCAGTGACCGACCTCCGCGCCCGCGCGCTCGCCGCGCTGGCCGACCAGACCATCGAGCTGCCCTCCTGGGCGTTCGGCAACTCCGGCACCCGGTTCAAGGTGTTCGGCCAGCCGGGGGTGGCCCGCGACCCGTTCGAGAAGCTCGAGGACGCCGCCCAGGTGCACCGGTACACCGGCGTCGCGCCGCGCGTCTCCCTGCACATCCCGTGGGACCGGGTCGACGACTACGCCAAGCTGGCCGCGCACGCCGCCGACCTGGGGGTGCAGATCGGGGCGATCAACTCCAACCTCTTCCAGGACGACGAGTACCGGCTCGGCTCGCTGACCTCTGCCGACAAGGCCGTCCGCGACCGGGCGATCGCCCACCACGCCGAGTGCGTCGACGTCATGCGCGCCACCGGCTCGACCGACCTCAAGCTGTGGCTGCCCGACGGCACCAACTACGCCGGCCAGGACGACCTGCGGGCCCGGCAGGACCGGCTCGCCGACTCGCTGCAGCAGGTCTACGCGCTGCTCGACCCGGGCCACCGGCTGCTCATCGAGTACAAGTTCTACGAGCCGTACTTCTACGCGATGGACATCCCCGACTGGGGCACCTCGCTGGTGCACTGCCTGGCGCTCGGCGAGCAGGCGCAGGTCGTGCTCGACACCGGTCACCACGCGCCGGGGACCAACATCGAGTTCATCGTCATGCAGCTGCTGCGGGTCGGCCGGCTGGGCGCCTTCGACTTCAACTCGCGCTACTACGGCGACGACGACCTCATCGTGGGCTCGGCCGACCCGTTCCAGCTGTTCCGGATCATGAACGAGATCGTCGAGGCCGGCGCCCTCACCGGTGCCGGGGTCAACTTCATGCTCGACCAGTGCCACAACATCGAGCCGAAGATCCCCGGCCAGATCCGCTCGGTGATGAACGTCCAGGAGGCGACGGCGAAGGCGCTGCTGGTCGACCGCGACGCCCTGCACGCGGCCCAGACCTCCGGTGACGTGCTCGCCGCGCACGGCGCGCTGACCGACGCCTTCAGCACCGACGTCCGGCCGCTGCTGGCCGAGCTGCGCGAGAGCCGGGGTCTGGACGCCGACCCGTACGGCGCCTACGCCCGCTCCGGCAACCAGGAGCGCATCGCCGGCGAGCGCGTCGGCGGCCGCCAGGCCGGCTGGGGCGCGTGACCCCCTCCTGCTCCAGGGGCAGAAGTGGCCATTCCTGCCCTTCCCTCCCGGACTTTCCGCGCCGAAAGTCCGTCCGAGAACTCCGGAAGGAACCACCCCCGTGACGAACACCGTGGTCAGCGAGCTGATCGGGCGCAGCAACCGGCTCGGCGCCGACCCGCGCAACACCAACTACGCCGGCGGCAACACCTCCGCCCAGGGCACCGAGACCGACCCGGTGACCGGGCGGCCCGTGGAGCTGCTGTGGGTCAAGGGGTCGGGCGGCGACCTCGGCACCCTCACCGAGCCCGGGCTGGCCGTGCTGCGGCTGGACCGGCTCCGCTCCCTGGTCGACGTCTACCCCGGCGTCGAGCGCGAGGACGAGATGGTCGCCGCCTTCGACTACTGCCTGCACGGCCGCGGCGGCGCGGCGCCGTCGATCGACACCGCGATGCACGGCCTGGTCCGCGCCGCGCACGTCGACCACCTGCACCCCGACTCCGGCATCGCGCTGGCCACCGCGGCCGACGGCGAGGAGCTGACCCGCGAGTGCTTCGGCGACCGCGTGGTCTGGGTGCCGTGGCGGCGGCCCGGCTTCCAGCTCGGCCTGGACATCGCGGCGATCGCCGAGAAGAACCCGCAGGCCATCGGCTGCATCCTCGGCGGGCACGGGATCACCGCCTGGGCCGAGACCAGCGAGCAGTGCGAGGCCAACTCGCTGGAGATCATCCGGACGGCGGAGCGGTTCCTCGCCGAGCGCGGGGTGGCCGAGCCGTTCGGCGCCGTCGTCCCCGGCTTCGAGCCGCTGCCCGACGCCGAGCGGCGGGTCCGCGCGGCCGCGCTCGCCCCCGTCGTCCGCGGCCTGGCGTCGACCGACAAGCCGCAGGTCGGGCACTTCACCGACGCCGACGTCGTCCTGGAGTTCCTGTCCCGGGAGAAGCTGGCCCCGCTCGCCGCCCTGGGCACCTCCTGCCCGGACCACTTCCTGCGCACCAAGGTCCGGCCCCTGGTGGTCGACCTGCCGGCCACCGCCCCGGTGGAGGACGTCGTCGCGCGGTTGACGGAGCTGCACGCCGAGTACCGCGAGGAGTACGCCGCCTACTACGCCCGGCACGCCACCCCGGACTCCCCGGCGATGCGCGGCGCCGACCCGGCGATCGTGCTGGTGCCCGGCGTCGGCATGTTCAGCTTCGGCTCCAACAAGCAGACCGCCCGCGTGGCCGGCGAGTTCTACGTCAACGCCATCAACGTGATGCGCGGCGCCGAGGCCGTCTCCAGCTACGCCCCGGTCGACGAGAGCGAGAAGTTCCGCATCGAGTACTGGGCGCTGGAGGAGGCCAAGCTGGCCCGGATGCCGAAGCCCAAGCCGCTGGCCACCCGGGTCGCGCTGGTCACCGGCGCGGCGTCGGGCATCGGCAAGGCGATCGCGCACCGGCTGGCCGCCGAGGGTGCCTGCGTCGTCGTCGCCGACCTGGACCTGGCCAAGGCCGAGGCCGCCGCGGCCGAGATCGGCAACGCCGACGTCGCGGTGGGCGTGGCCGCCGACGTGTCCGACGCCGAGGCCGTCGCCGCCGCCTTCCGCGCGGCCGTGCTGGCCTTCGGCGGGGTGGACCTGGTCGTGAACAACGCCGGCCTGTCGATCTCCAAGCCGCTGCTGGAGACCACCGAGGCCGACTGGGACCTGCAGCACGACGTCATGGCCAAGGGCAGCTTCCTCGTCTCCCGCGAGGCCGCCCGGATCATGATCGAGCAGGGGCTGGGCGGCGACGTCGTCTACATCAGCAGCAAGAACTCGCTGTTCGCCGGCCCGAACAACATCGCCTACGGCGCGACCAAGGCCGACCAGGCGCACCAGGTGCGGCTGCTGGCCGCCGAGCTCGGCCCGCACCAGATCCGGGTCAACGGGATCAACCCGGACGGCGTGGTCCGCGGGTCGGGGATCTTCGCCGGCGGCTGGGGCGCGTCGCGGGCCGCCGTCTACGGGGTCGAGGAGGACAAGCTGGGCGAGTTCTACGCGCAGCGGACCCTGCTCAAGCGCGAGGTGCTGCCCGACCACGTCGCGGACGCCGTCTTCGCGCTCACCGGCGGCGACCTGACCCGGACGACGGGGCTGCACGTGCCCGTCGACTCCGGCGTCGCCGCCGCCTTCCTGCGCTGAGCAGGGCGGAAATGGCCATCTCTGCCCTCGCGGCGGTGGACCTGGGGGCCTCGAGCGGCCGGGTGATGGTCGCGCGGGTCGGCGCCGACCGGCTCGACCTCACCGAGGTGCACCGCTTTCCGAACCGGCCGGTGCGCACCGGCGGCACGCTGCACTGGGACGTGCTCGGCCTCTACGGCGGCGTGCTCGACGGGCTGCGGGCCGCCGGCCGTGAGGCGGGGCGGGTCGACGGGGTGGGCATCGACAGCTGGGCGGTCGACCACGGCCTGCTGGACGCCGACGGCGCGCTGCTGGGCAACCCGGTCCACTACCGGGACGCCCGGCACGCGACCGCGGTACCCGCCGTGCACGCCGTCGTCCCGCCCGAGGAGCTGTACCGGGTCAGCGGGCTGCAGCACCTGCCGTTCAACACCGTCTTCCAGCTGGCGGCCCGCCGCGGCACCGCCCAGCTGGCGGCGGCGCGGACGGCGCTGCTGGTGCCCGACCTGCTCGCGCACTGGCTCACCGGCGCCGTCGGCGCGGAGCTCACCAACGCCTCCACCACCGGCCTGCTCGACGCCACCACGCGGGAGTGGGCCGACGAGTTCATCGACCGGCTGGGGCTCGACCGCGGGCTGTTCCCGCCGCTGCGCCGGCCGGGCGACCGGCTGGGCGAGCTGACCGACGAGGTCCTCGCCGAGACCGGGCTGACCGGGCCGGTGCCGGTCACCGCGGTCGGGTCGCACGACACCGCGTCGGCCGTCGTCGGCGTCCCGGCGTCGTCGGACCGGTTCGCCTACGTGTCGTGCGGCACCTGGTCGCTGGTCGGCGTGGAGCTGGACGAGCCGGTGCTCACCGAGGCCAGCCGCGCCGCGGGCTTCACCAACGAGCTCGGCGTCGACGGCACGGTGCGGTACCTGCGCAACGTCATGGGCCTGTGGCTGCTGCAGGAGTCGCAGCGGACCTGGACCGCGCACGGGCTGCCCGCCGACCTGCCCGAGCTGCTCGCCGCCGCAGCCCGCGTCCCCGCCTTCACCGCCGTCGTCGACCCCGACGACCCGCGCTTCCTCCCGCCCGGCGACATGCCGGCCCGCATCGCCGCCGTCTGCGCCGAGACCGGGCAGACGCCGCCGCAGAGCCAGGCCGAGACGGTGCGCTGCATCCTCGACAGCCTGGCCCTGGCCTACCGGCGCGCCGTCCGGCGGGCCGCGGAGCTCTCCGGCCGCGACGTCGAGGTCGTGCACCTGGTCGGCGGGGGAGCGCGGAACGCCCTGCTGTGCCAGCTCACCGCTGACGCCTGCCGCGTGCCGGTGCTGGCCGGCCCGGTGGAGGCCGCGGCGCTGGGCAACGCGCTGGTGCAGGCCCGCGCCGCCGGGACGCTGGACGGCGGGCTGCCCGAGCTGCGGGCGCTGCTGCGGGCCACCCAGGAGGTCGCGACGTTCACGCCGTCCGGCTCCCCGGCCGCCTGGGACGCCGCGGAGGCGCGCCTGCCCACGTGACACCGGTACGGCGCCCAGCGGGCCCCGGACCGGCTCACCGGCCGGGCCCGTCCAGCAGCCGGTCGAGCTCGGTCCCGGCCTCGTCGCACCCGGCGTCGGACAGGCGCTGCAGCTCCAGCAGGTCGCCGGCGGCGACCGCGCGCCGGGTCAGCAGGTGTCCCGCGCGCAGGCAGCCCTCGTCCAGCAGCTCGCTCAACTCGGCGAGGTCCCCGCGCTCGTCGGCGAGGTCGGCCAGCCGGTCCAGGGCCTTCTCGTTGCCCTCGTCGGCCAGTGCCCGGAGGGTCTCCCGATCGGGGCGGGGGGTCGTCATGGGCTCATGCTGGGACCCTGCCCCAGGGGCAGGGTCAAGCACGACGATGACCCCGTGATCACCATCGGCCGGCTGGCCCGGTACGTCGGCGTGTCGATCAAGACGGTCCGCGTCTACCACGAGAAGGGTCTCCTGCCCGAGCCGCAGCGGGACGTCTCCGGCTACCGGCGCTACACGGCCCAGGACGTCGTCGAGCTGATCAAGACCCGGACCCTCGCCGAGGCCGGTGTCCCGCTGGCCCGGATCCGCGCGCTCAGGGAGGGGCCGGACGAGGCCTTCCGGCGCGCCCTCGCCCAGATCGACGCCGACCTCGGCGCCCGCATCCGGAGCCTGCGCCGCACGCGGCGGCGGCTCCGCGAGCTGGCCGCCGGCCACACCGGCCTGCTCCCCGCTGAGGTGGACTCGCACCTGCGGCAGCTGGGCGGACTCGGGTTCAGCGAGCGGTGGGTCGCGATGGAGCGCGACCTGTGGATCCTCGTGTTCGCCACCCACCCGGACCTCGCACCCCAGCTCTTCCGCGACCAGGCCCAGGCCCTGTCCGACCCCGACCTCCGCCGGCTCTACCTGGACTACGACCGCGCCCACGACCTCGACCCGGGGGACCCGTTCCTCGCCGACCTCGCCCGGCGCATCGTCGCGGCCACCAGGCACCGGTACGGGAGCGGCGACCTCCCCGGACAGGCGACGGGTTCGGAGATACCCCAGCTGATCCAGGGCTCGGTCAACGCCTCGTCCGCCGCCTGGAGCCGGCTCGACTCCCTGATCCGGCACGAGCTGCGCGGTGCTACGCCCGGGCCCTCGACGGGGTCCCCCGGACGCCGAGCCGGGCGGCCGCCGCGGTGAGCACCCCGGCGACGACCGCGCCCGAGACGTTGAGCGCGGCGTCGACGGGGGACACCACCCGGCCCAGCGGCAGCGCCCACTGCAGCAGTTCGATGCTCCCGGCCACCGTGACCGCGAGAGTGCCCAGCCGCCGTGGCGCTCCCAGGGCCGGCCACCGGAGCACGGCCGGCACCGCGAGCGGGGCCAGCAGCACGAGGTTGCCGATGAGCTGGAACAGCGTCGACCGGGACTCCAGGCCGGTGGCGTACCAGCGCAGCTCGGTCAGCGGCGCGCCCCACGCCCACCCGGTGCCGCCGGTCGGGGTGAGGGTCAGCACCACCACCGCGAGGGCCGCGCACAGCAGGGCGACGTCGAGCACGGTGCGGCGTTCGGCGTCCATCCGCCGACCCTCCCGCGACCGGCGGGGAGCCGGCTGGGTGGAACCTGGACGGGTCCTGGCAGCCGGCGCCGCGGATCAGAGGGCGTTGCGGCGGGCGACGTCGCCGAGCCAGGCGAGGCTGGGCTTCGGCGTCCGGGCGAAGGTCTGCCGGTCGACGGCGACCAGGCCGAACGTGGGCCGGTAGCCCAGCATCCACTCGAAGTTGTCGAGCAGGCTGCAGTGCACGTAGCCGCGGACGTCGGCGCCGGCCGCGACGGCGTCGCCGAGGCTGCGCAGCGCGTCGGTGGTGAACCGGATCCGGTCCTCGTCGTCGGCGGTGGCGATGCCGTTCTCGGTGACCAGCAGCGGCATGCCCGGCAGCACCTCGGCCGCGCGCGCGAGGCGGCTCCCAGGGCCTGGGGACCGCCTCGAGGAACTGGTCCTCGAAGGCGGCGCGCTCCTCGCGCATCCGGTCGAGCCCGCCGTCCTCGGCGATGTGCTCCCGCCCGACCAGCGTCATCCCGGCCGGCGGGGACCCGGCGCCGCGCAGCACGTCCATGCCCCGGCGGTGCAGCTCGAGGAGGGCGTCGGCGACGCCCTGGTCGGGGCGGGGGAGGCCCGTGATGGCCTCGCCGCGCGCGGCCATCGCACCCATCACCGGCTGGGCGGCCATGAGGTTGGGCTCGTTGATCGTGGCGACGTACCCGGCGTCGCGGACGGCGGGCAGCGCGAACTCGGTGAACCGGGCGAAGCGGTCGCCGGCCCTCGGCCCGGTCCAGCGGCCGTCGTGCAGCAGCCAGCGCGGCATCGTGAAGTGGACGAGGGTGACGATCGGCGTCAGTCCCCGCTCGCGGCAGCCGTCGACGATCCGCCGGTAGTGGTCGAGGCCGCGCGGGAGAACTCGCCCTCCTCCGGCTCGATCCGGCTCCACTCCAGGCTGAACCGGAAGGTGTTCAGGCCGGCGCCGGCGACCAGGTCGAGGTCCTCGCGCCAGCGGTGGTAGGAGTCGCAGGCGTCGCCGCTCTTCTCCACGAACGGGAAGCGCTCGGCGTGCTCGAGCTCCCAGTGGTCGTTGCCGACGTTGCCGCCCTCGACCTGGTGCGCCGCGGTGGCCGCGCCCCAGAGGAAGCCGTCGGGGAAGGTCGTGCTCATCGAGGGGACTCCGTCGTCGAGGGGACCCGGCCGGTGACCCGGCCGAGGAGGGCGGGCGGGTCCTCGACCGACGCGCCGCGCCAGGCGACGTGCTGGTCGGGCCGGACGAGGACCAGTCCGGCGCCGTAGAGGCCGCGCAGCCGGGGCAGCGAGCCCAGGTGCGCCACGGTCAGCGGGACGCCGGCCCGCGCCGCCTCCTCGGCCAGCCCGGCGGTGTCGGCCTGCGGGTCGAGCTGCAGCAGGGTGAAGCCGTCGCCGAGCAGGTCGTAGACCGAGCGCCCGTCGGGCAGCCAGGTGTGCGGCAGCCGCGCGCCCGGGTGCGCCGAGGGCGTGTAGGCGACGACGTCGGCGTCCGGGGCGGGCGAGCCGTCGGGGACGACGACCGGCGAGTCCGGGTAGTCGTAGCCGAGGACCAGACCGAGGCTGTGGAACTCGGGGTCCTTCACCTGCAGCGCGTCGGCGAGCCGTGCCCGCAGCGCGACCCCGGCCGGGCCGTCGTCGTCGAGGTCGCCGGTGGCGAAGGACGGCGCGAGGAACGCCTCCTGGTCGCCGGCGGCGGCGATGGTCCGCAGGGCGACCGGACGGCGCTCGGCCTCGTAGCTGTCGAGCAGGGACGGCGGCGCCCAGCCCTGCAGCACGGCGGCGAGCTTCCAGGCGATGTTGACCGCGTCGCCGACGCACGTGTTGAACCCGTGCCCGCCCCACGGCGGGTTGAGGTGTGCGGCGTCGCCGACGAGGAGGACCCGCTGCCCGCGGTAGCGGTCGACCAGGAGCATCCGCGCCGACCACGGGTCGGTGGCCAGGACGTCGACGTCGACGTCGGCACCGACGAAGTCGTGCACCAGCGCGACCGGGTCGACGCCGGCGTCCTGCGGCCCGACGCCCTGCACGATCAGCCACCACGTGCCGTCGAGGTCCAGGCGGCCCATGAGGCCACCGCGCTCGGCGCCGATGACCCAGTAGTGGACGCCGAGGGCACACAGCGGCCGCTCGTCGAGGGCCCGCGACCGGAAGGTGATCGAGAGGTTGGGCAGCGCGCCGGAGGATCCCTCGTAGCGCGCGCCGATCGCCGGCCGGGTGATGCTCGTGGCACCGTCGGCACCGAGCAGGAAGTCGGCGGTGACCTCGGACCGCTCGCCGTCCGGGCCCTCCACCACGGCACGGACCTCGTCCGGCCCGTCGGTGACCGACACGACCCGCGAGCCGATCAGCAGCGTGACCGTCGGCTGCTCGGCGGCCGCCTCGCGCAGGACCTCCTCGACCAGCGACTGCGGCGCCTGCTGCCCGGACTCGGCCGCGATCTCCCGGGGCGTCGTCCAGAGCCCGAAGGCGTTCGGGAAGCGGGTGATCTCGTGCCCGAGCAGGCCGGTGCAGAAGACGACGTCCTGGGCGTGCGAGACCGGCAGCGGCGCGGCGGCGCGCAGCCGGTCGGCCAGCCCCCAGCGGCGCAGGTGCTCCATCGTGCGGACGCTGGTGGTCTTGGCGCGCGGGCGCAGCGGGTCGAGCGCGGTGCGCGGCTCGACGACGAGCACCTCGACGCCGCGGCGGCCGAGCTCGATCGCGGCGGCCAGGCCGCTGGGGCCGCCGCCGGCGACGAGCACCGGGACGCGGGCGGGCACAGTGGTCATCGCGGATCTCCTGTCGTGGGCAGCGCTCGACGCGCGAGCGGGTGGTGCGGGGGAGCGGCGCTCCCGGCCGACGGCACCCGCTCGACCCGGGTGGGGCTCCGGGGAGCGCACGTCCAGCATCGGTGGCGGCGGTCACCCGGTCGTAGCCCACTGCCATTGACCGGAACACCGGAACGGAGCCGTCTCAGGCGGTCCCCGCCCGCTCCTGCCACTGCCGGACCCAGGCCCGCCCGTAGTCGTTGCCGTGCGGGGTGCGCAGGACGGTGTGGATGTGGAAGGGCTTGGGGGTGTCGTAGTCGAGGAAGACCCCGCAGTGGTGGTCGAGCTCGGCGATGAGCACCGGGGACTGCAGCCGGTAGTAGAAGACGTCGCCGGGCTGCGAGCCGCCGATCCAGGAGAACCAGGTCTCGTCGAGGTGCGCCTCGATCTCCCGCATGCGTGCCGCCCGCGGGCCGGCGGGCAGCAGCCGGACGGCGGTCTCGGCGATCTGCAGGGCCAGCCGTCGGGCCGGCTCGGGCAGGTCGACGACGCGGACACCCTCGGCCGCGATGACCCGGTTGTCCTGGAAGGCGCCGGCCAGGTGTCGCTCGTCGCCGGGGTGCACCCGGCCCTCGGGCATGGCCGGGTCGACCATCTGCGCGTAGACGGTGGCCTGCCGGCGCTGCTCGTCGGTCAGGGCGGCCATCAGCGCGGTGCCGAGCTCGATGCGGTCGGCGAACGGCCCGGTCAGGCCGGCGTGCGGGCCGGCGTCGATCTCGTCGGGCTCGGCGCCGAGGAACACCGGGGAGAGGGCCATGCGGCCCTCGACGACCAGGCAGTTGACCGCGCAGTGGTGGCCGTAGAGCTGCCAGCCCCACGGCGCCCGCGGGTCGGGCGTGCCGTAGAGGGCGATGTTGTAGCTCCACTCGCCGAGCACGGTGGGCAGGTCGACGACGTCGCCGAGGAAGCCGTTGATGAGCATCATCGCGTGCGCGAGCTCGAACCCCTCCGGACTCAGCGACGCCCGGACCAGGGCCAGCGCCTTCTCCCGGACCTCCGGCGGCTGGAACTCCAGCCGCAGGCCGGTGTCGAACTGCATGAACTCCGGATTGGCCCAGGTCTGCCACTCGACGGCGTCCACGGCGAAGCAGACCCGGGCCCGGTCGGCCTCGGAGAGGGCGGCCAGCAGGTCCTCGGCGGCGGCGACCATGGCCGCGACCGGGGCCTCCTCGCCGGGCTCGGCCGGGGTCAGCGGGTACAGCCCGTCGCGCAGGGTGCCGTTCTCGGTGACGCCGCGGAACTCGTTGCGGTACAGGGGGGTCCAGCCCTCCACCAGGCCACCGGTGAAGGTGCCCGGCGTCCGGGCGTGCTCGCGGTAGGCGTAGGGATCCAGGCCGCGGACGTCGGCCAGCCGCGGGTGGTCGTGCGGGAACAGGTACTCGCGGAACTCGCCGGACACGCTCAGGCCTTCCGGTACTCGTTGCCGACCACGGTGGTGCGCAGCACGCCGAGGCGCTCGACCTCGACCTCGACGGTGTCGCCGGGCTGCAGCAGCCACGGGGGCGTGCGGGCGTAGCCGACCCCGGAGGGGGTGCCGGTGGCCAGCAGGTCACCCGGGCGCAGGGTGAAGGTGCGCGAGATCAGCGAGAGGGTGTCGCCGACGGTGTAGACCATCTCGTCGGTGCGGCCGTCCTGCACGGTCTCGCCGTTGACCCGGGTCTGCACCCGCAGGCCGTCGCGCAGGTCGCCGACCTCGGCCGCGGGCACGATCGGGCCGAGCGGGCCGGACCGGTCGCCGTTCTTGCCGAGGATCCACTGCGACGTGAGCTTCTGCGCCCGGCGGGCGGTGAGGTCGTTGAAGGTCGAGTAGCCGACGACGGCGGCCAGCGCCTCCTCCGGCGTGGCGTCGACGAGGGGCGACCCGACGTAGGCCATCACCTCGCCCTCCCAGTCCAGCCCGTCCTCGTCCGGCGGCACCGGCACCTCGGCGCCGTCCACGGTCAGGGAGGCGGTCCAGCGGGCGAACAGCGTCGGGTACGGCGGCAGGTCCTCCTCGCGGAACGAGCCCTCGGCCACGTGCTTGAGGTAGTTCAGCCCGATGCAGACCACCCGGGCGCCGGGCAGCACCGGCGGCACGACCTCGACGTCCGCCACCGGCAGGGGCTCGCCCGACGGCTGGGCGGCGAGGTGCCCGGCGGCGTCGGCCCAGAACTCCTCCAGCGGCGCCAGGACGGTCACCGCGGTGCCGTCCTCGGACAGGGCGGCGACCTCGACGCCGCCGTCCCGGCGGATGCCGACGATCCTCATGGCTGTTCTCCCTCGGAGGTCAGGTGGTGCTGCAGGAAGGCGATCGTCCGGTCCGCCGCGTCGCGGGCGGCGTCCGGGGCACCGAGCCACATGTGGTCGGCGCCGGGGTAGGTGTGCAGCTCGACGTCGGCGCCGGCCGCGCGCAGTGCACCGGCCAGCCGCTCGCTCTGCACGCAGGGGATGAGCCGGTCGGCCTCCCCGTGCAGCAGCAGGGACGGCGGCGCCGCGGCCGAGACGTGCGTGACGGGGCTGGCCTGGGCGGCGATGTCCGGAACGGTGACCGCGGGCGCGCCCAGCAGCTGGGCCTCGCGGGTCGCGGGGTCCGTCGGATCGGCGCCGGCGTCGGAGGGGAGCCCGGCCAGGTCGGTCGGCGGGTACCAGGCGGCGACGGCGGCCACCGCCGAGGACGGGCCGGTGAGGCCGAGCTCGCCCTCCAGGAGTGCATCGCCCGCGGTGAGCCCGAGCAGGACGGCGAGGTGGCCGCCCGCGGACTCGCCCCAGGCCGCGACGCGGTCGCCGTCGACGCCGAGCTCGCCGGCGCGGGCGCGCAGCCAGCGGACGGCGGCCTTGGCGTCGTGCAGCTGCGCCGGCCAGACCGCCTCACCGGAGAGCCGGTAGTCGACGCTGGCCACCGCGATCCCGGCCGCGGCCACCTGCTCGAAGAGCGTGCTCCCGGGGAAGGCGGGGCCGGCCGCGCGGCGGCTGCCCAGGCGCCAGCCGCCGCCGTGCAGGAACACCACGACGGGGGCCGGTCCGCCGGCCGGCAGGTGGAGGTCCAGCTCCAGCGGGCGGATCCCGGGGATCGCGGCGTACGGGAGCCCGAGGAGGACGGGGGTGCCGCCCGGGCCGGGGACGGGCCGGGGGAGCGGCGCGGCGTGCGCGGGCGGCGGGAGGGGGAAGGCAGGGGCGGGCACGGAACTCCTCGCGGGGGGACCGAGGCATAGGAAGCAATGCCCACGTCAGAGGCTGCGGAGACGTGGGTATTGCTTCCTATGCCGGGGGAGGGCTCAGGCGGCTACTGGGCGTCGTCCCACCGGTGGTCCGGCATGAACTGCATGTTGTGCTGCTGGGCGGCGGCCTGCATCCGGGGGAAGTCCGGGATGAACGGCGGCTGGTCCTTGGTGGCGGAGTCGGTCGTGGTGCCCATGTGCTGGAAGAACCGCTCGAAGCCGCCGGAGAGGGTGCCCATCATCCGGGCGTCCTCGACGATCTGGTAGGCGTGCGCGAAGCCGGCCGGCACGTAGCCGAAGTCACCCGGGGCGAGCAGCTCGGACTGCTTCTTCCCCTCGGCGTCCTCGAAGAACAGCCGGACCTTGCCCGCGATGACGTAGAAGGTCTCGTGGGTGGCGTTGTGCGAGTGGGTCGGGATCACGTCGCCGGCGGGGGAGTCGGCAGTGATGATGCCGAACTGGCCCTCGGTCTCGTCGCCGGAGAGCAGCACGGTGAACAGGTCCCGGAACAGCATCGAGGTCTCGCCCTCGCCGCGGCGCAGCACGTAGGGCTTCGGCTCGCCGGGGAGCACACCCGCCCACTGCGGGCCGTTCGCGGGGTCGATCAGGTACTCGAAGCTCATGCGTGCTCCCGGGTCGGGTCGGCGATGACCGCCCGAGCATCGGTGACGGCGGTCACCGCACCCCACCTCCGTGCCATTGAGCGGCAGGCCTTCAGGCCGGGACGCGGTCGCGCGCCGGCGAGGACGCCGGTCCTCCGCGATCGGCGGGGTGGATCGGCGCCGGCACTCCCCGCCCGGGGAGGGGCAGCCGTGGCGGGGTCTCGACGTGGCGCCCGCCACGGCCGCGTCCGCGAGGATCGCCGGTGCGGCCCAGCTCTCCCCAGCGTGCTGCCATTGAACGGCAGGAGAGCTATCCCGGCAGCCCGATGGCGCGCCGCGCGCCCAGCCCCCGGGAGATGGAGCGGGCGGCGGTCCGGACGGCGGGGCCCAGCAGGCGCGGCTCGGCGTTCTCCTGCGGGACCACGACCGACAGGGCCGCGGCGATCCGGTCGTCGGCACCGAACACCGGCGCGGCCACGCTGACCAGCGGCTGCGGGGCGCGGCGCCGGAAGGTGGCCAGGCCCTCCCGGCGCACCTCGGCGAGCGTCCGGCGCAGCGCGGCAGGGGAGACTGCCACCCTTTCCGGCTCGTGGACCAGGGGCCGACCCAGCACGTCCTCCTGGAAGGACTGCTCGGCGAAGGCGAGCAGGACCAGCCCCACCCCGGTCGAGTGCAGGGGGAGCCGTCCGCCGACGCGGTAGAGCACGGGCATCGCCTGGTGCGCGGACAGCCGCTCGACGAGCAGCCCGTCGTAGCCGTCCCGGACGGCCAGCAGCACGTGCTGCCGGGTGACCTCCTCGAGATCGCCCATGAACGGCAGTGCCACCTGCTTGAGCCCCTGCCCCCGCGGCGCCAGCGCGGCGACCTCCCACAGCCGCAGGCCGATGGTGAACCGGCCGTCCGTCCCGCGCTCCAGGGCACCCCAGGCCTGCAGCCGGGTGGCCAGCCGCAGCGCCGAGCTGGTCGGGATGCCGCTGCGCCGGCTCAGCTCCCCGAGGGTCAGCGACCGGTGCCCGGCGTCGAACGCGGCCAGCAGCGAGAACGCCCGGTCGACGACCGGGTCGCCCTGCGGCGGCCGGTGGCCACGGACGCGAGCGGGAGCGGGATCGGTCACCGGGAGGACGTCCGCTCGGAACGGTTGAGGTGAACACCACACTCGTTTGCCATTGAGCGGCATTGTGCCCGACGTCGCTGTGACGCCCACCGCATCGCTGCCGTCCAGCGGGCGCAGGGGCCCGCACGGCCGCCGGTCGGCCGCCCACGACCCCTCGTGCGATCGAGGCCGAGGAGCCGGGATGGACGAATCGATTCGCTCTCCCGCGTCCCGGACGCACCGGAGGAAAGGTCCCGGAGAGGCCGCACCTGTACCCCGTCGGCGACCTCTGGTACCTGCTGATCGCCGAGGGCGGCACCGAGCGGGGCACGCCGTCACCATTGCCCGCGGCCCCTCGCCCTCCGGGCCGTTCGAGCCCTGCCCGGAGAACCCGCTGCTCACCGGGCGGCACCGACTCGCCGGTGCAGAACACCGGCCACGCCGACCTCGTGCAGCGACCCGACGGCAGCTGGGTGGTCGACGGCTGGCCGAGGCTGCTCGCTGACCGCCCGCGACCCCGACCCGGCGTCGGACGACCTCGCGTTCGTGGGTCGCCGGCAGGAGCACCTGTCCGCCGAGGCCCGCGCGGTCGTCGTGGCCCGGGAGGGGGCGGCCGGCGGGCTGTCGCTGCGCATCGACGCCTGCCACCACCTCGACCTGGCGGTCGAGGGCGACCGGGTGCGCGCGGTGGCCCAGGTCGGAGCCCTGCGCTCGGTGCTCGGCGAGGCGCCGGTGGCCGCGGGTCAGGACGTCGTCCTGGACGATTCGCACCGCCCCGGGGGAGGGACACTTCTCCTCCACCGCGCTCGCGCCCGACCTGCTCCTCGCCGGGGTCGTCGGCCCGGACGGCGGGTTCACCGAGCTCGGCCGGCTGGACGGCAGGTACGTGTCCACCGAGGTCGCGGGCGGCATGACCGGCCGGCTGGCCGGCGTCTGGTGCTCGGCCGGAGCGCTGCTCGTCCGGTCGTTCACCTACACCGGCGCGGACGACTCCGCAGCCATCGACGAGGATCGGTCCGCGTGAGCACCGACCCCGCCGCCCTGCCCCTCGAGCGCAAGGCCGCCCTGCTCTCCGGCCACGACTTCTGGTCGACCGAGCCGGTGGCGGAGATCCCGTCGGTGGTGCTGACCGACGGGCCGCACGGCGTGCGCCGGCAGGCCGGCGACTTCGACACCATCGGCCTGCACCGCAACCTCCCCTCCACCTGCTTCCCGCCGGCCGTGGCGGTCGCCTCGAGCTGGGACGCCTCGGTCGCCGAGCGGGTCGGGACGGCGATCGGGGTGGAGGCGCGGGCGCTGGGCGTGCACGTGGTGCTCGGGCCGGGTGTGAACATCAAGCGGTCCCCGCTGTGCGGCCGGAACTTCGAGTACTACTCGGAGGACCCGCTGCTGGCCGGCGTGCTGGGGGCGGCGCACGTCCGCGGCCAGCAGGCACAGGGCGTCGGCGCCTCGGTGAAGCACTTCGCGGCCAACAACCAGGAGACCGACCGGATGCGGGTCAGCGCCGACGTCGACGAGCGCACCCTCCGCGAGATCTACCTGCCCGCTTTCGAGCGGGTGGTCACCGAGGCGCGGCCGGCGACGGTGATGTGCGCCTACAACAAGGTCAACGGCGTCTACGCCTCGCAGAACCGGTGGCTGCTCACCGAACTGCTCCGCGAGGAGTGGGGCTTCGAGGGCGTCGTCGTCTCCGACTGGGGCGCGGTCGACGACCGGGTCGCCGCCCTCGCGGCCGGCCTGGACCTGCAGATGCCCGGCGACCGGGGTGCCGGCGACCGCCGGGTGGTCGAGGCGGTGCGGGCGGGGGAGCTCGACGAGGCGTACGTCGACGCGAGCGCCCGGCGGGTGGCCGCACTGGCCGGCCTGGGAACCGGTCCCGGCGACGGGTTCGACGTCGAGGCGCACCACGCGCTGGCCCGCGAGCTGGCCCTCGGGTGCGCCGTCCTTCTCCGCAACGAGCGCGGCACGCTGCCGCTGGCACGGGACACCCGGGTCGCCGTCGTCGGGGAGTTCGCCCGGACGCCGCGCTTCCAGGGCGGCGGCAGCTCGAACGTGCACGCCACCCGGGTCGACGCCGCGCTGGACGCCGTCCGAGCGCTGGCCGGTGCCCCGGTGCCGTTCGCCCCCGGCTTCCCCCTCGACGGCCCGGGGGACGCGGCGGCGCTCCGCGAGGAGGCGGTCGCGCTGGCCCGGGACGCCGAGGTCGCGGTGGTGTTCGCCGCGCTGGGCGAGGCCGAGGAGTCCGAGGGCTTCGACCGGGAGTCCCTCGACCTGCCGGCGGTCCAGGTCGAGCTGATCCGGGCGGTGGCCGCGGTCGCGCCGCGGACGGTCGTCGTCCTGTCCCACGGCGGGGTCGTCTCGCTCGAGGGGTGGCACGACGAGGTGGACGCCGTCCTCGACGGGTTCCTGCTCGGGCAGGGCGGCGGCGCCGCGCTCGCCGACCTGCTCTACGGCGTCGTCTCGCCGTCCGGGCACCTCGCCGAGACGATCCCGCTGCGGCTGGGCGACGTCCCCAGCTCGGTGGACTTCCCGGGGGAGCAGGGGCACGTCCGCTACGGCGAGGGCGTGCTGGTCGGCTACCGCGGGTTCACGACGCTCGACCGGCCGGTCCGCTACGCCTTCGGCCACGGGCTGACCTACACGACCGTCGAGACGACCGACCTGCAGGCGGTGGGAACCGGCGACGACACCGCGACGGTCTCGGTGACCGTGGCCAACACCGGCAACCGCGCCGTCCGGCACGTCGTGCAGCTGTACGTCGGCACCACCGCCGGGCCGGTCCGCCGTCCGGCCCGCGAGCTGCGGGCGTTCACCAAGGTGGCCCTCGAGCCGGGGGAGCGGCGGACGGTCACCCTCGACCTGGACCGCCGGGCGTTCGCCTACTGGGACACGCGCGAGGGCGCATGGGTGGTCGCGCCCGGCGAGTACACGGTGCAGGTCGGGGCCAGCGCGGTCGACGTCCTCGCCGAGGCCCCGCTGACGCTGGCCGGCGACGACCTGGTGCCCGCGCTGACCCTCGAGTCGGCGGTCGGGGAGTGGCTCACCCACCCGGTGGTCGGACCCGTCGTCGCAGAGCGGTTCCCGGTGTGGCTGCCGCACCTGCCGCCGCCGGCGACGTCCGAGGGGCACCTCGTGCTGCAGACGCTGGGCTCCATGCCCATGCGCCGGTTCGTCTCCGACCTGGGTGCCACCGTCCCGGCCGGGGAGCTGGAGGGGCTCGTGGCGCGGGCGGCCGCGGCCCGGGCCGAGCGGGTGGGCTGAGGTGCCGCGCTACGTCGCGCTCGGCAGCTCGTTCGCCTCAGGTCCGGGCGTCGACCCGGTCCTCGACGCCGGATGCGGCCGGTCGGCGCGCAACTACGCCCAGCTGACGGCGCAGCGCCTGGGCCTCGACCTCCTGGACGCCTCGTGCGGCGGAGCCACGGTCGCCAACGTGGTGAGCGCCGCGCAGCTGCTGCTCGACGGCAGCAGCGTGCCGCCGCAGCTGGACGCCGTGGACGCCGCCGCCGACCTCGTCACCGTGACCGCCGGCGGCAACGACGTCGAGTACCTGCTGACCCTGCTGCGCTGCTCGTACCGGGTCGCCCCCGAGGCCGCGCCGCGGGCGTCGCGGGCGTTCTTCGGCCTGCCGGTCGACCGCGCCGCCGTGTCCCGCGCGCTCGACGGCCTGCCGGCCTCCCTCGCCGGGATGGTCGACGCCGTCCGCGACCGGGCGCCGCGGGCGCGCGTCGTCCTCGTGGACTACCTGACCGTCCTGCCCGGCACCGGCGGCGGCTGCGCGGCGCTCGCCATGGCGGACGACGACCTCGCGTTCTGCCGCGACCTCGCCCGCCGGCTCGAGGCGGCCACGGCCCGGGCCGCGGAGGAGAGCGGCGCGGAGCTGCTCGCGGCGTCCGCCCTGAGCCGCGACCACTCCGTCTGCGCCGCCGAGCCGTGGGTCACCGGCTGGGAGTTCGGCGACGTGCTCGCCGGCGGGGCGGCCCCGTACCACCCCAACGCCGCCGGGATGCGTGCGGTGGCCGACGCACTCGTCGACCACCTGCGCCGGTGAGGCGGGCACGGCGCGGGGTCAGCCGGCGCACGGTCCAGCCGGTACGTCGTCAGCCGGCCGGCTGCGAGATGTTGACTATCCAGACGATCCCGAACCGGTCCACGCACATGCCGAACTCGTCGCCCCACATCTGCTTCTCCAGCGGCATGGTGATCTGTCCGCCGTCGGCGAGCCCGGCGAAGTAGCCGCGCAGCTCGGCGGCGTCGTCGCCGCTGAGGCTGATCGAGATGTTCGTGCCGACGGTGTGGTCCATGCCGGGGGGCGCGTCGGACACCATCAGGGTGTACCCGGCCGGCGTCTCGAGCTGCCCGTGCATGATCTTGTCGGCGTCGGCACCCTCGGCCATGCCCGACTCGCCGTAGGTGTTCACGGCGAGCTCGCCGCCGAAGACCTCCCGGTAGAACTCGACGGCCTGGCGGGCCGAGCCCGTGAAGCTGATGTACGGGTTGAGACGAGAAGTCACGACACTGTCCTCCCTGTGGCTGGGGTGCGGGCGCGCTCACCGTAGTGGGGGTGGTGGTCGAGAGGGGCTCCGTCCATCACCGCGCGGCCGGCCGTGGCTCGGGTTCTCCACGGGCAGAGCGTGCTGGTCAGCGGGCAGTGGGGTCCGGCCGTGGCGACGCTCCTGCTCCACTGTCCGTACGACGGCGGTGGCATGCCGCGTCGACTGCGCGTGGACCTGGACGGCCGCGAGGTGGCAGCTCTGAAGCAGGGCGAGTCCGTCGCGGTCCCGGTTCCGGTCGGGACGCACTCCGTCGTGGGCCGGATGGACTGGACGAGCAGCCCCGCTCTTCTCGGCTGTCTGGAACATGATCCGGCGGCCGCGCAGTGCGCTCCGCATCCAGCGGCGGTAGCGACGACGGCCGCGCAGCGCCGGTGGTACAGCGCCAGTAACCACCGCCCTGCGGGGGCCGAAGCCTCGGCGGGCAGGATCGCGACCGCCCGCCCCGACCCCCGGAGGAACCGTGACCGTCGTCCCGCCGCCGCTGGAGCACCTGCTGCACCTCGAGGTCAGCGTCGACCCGCCGATCGAGATCGGCCCGACCCCCGCCGGTCTGCGGCGGGTCATCCCGATCACCGGGGGCACGGTCTCAGGGCCGCTGCTGACCGGGCGGGTGCTGCCCGGCGGCGCCGACTTCCAGGTCATACGCACCGAGACCGAGACCGTCGCCGAGGCCCGGTACGTCATCGAGACCGACCAGGGCGAGCGGGTGTACGTCGAGAACACCGGGCTGCGCACCGGGTCGGCCGAGGACATCGCCCGGCTGCGCCAGGACCTGCCGGTCGACCCCGCGCGCATCTACTTCCGCTCCACCCCGCGGTTCGAGACGACGGCGCCGCGGCTGGCCGTGCTGACCTCGCACGTCTTCGTCGGTTCCGGGGCGCGGCACCCCGCCGGCGTGGTGTTCGACTTCTTCCGCGTCGGGTGAGTCAGGCCGGCAGCGGGGTCGGCGCGTAGGCCAGCAGCCGCCACGGGCCGCCGGCGCGGGTCCACACCGCGAGCGCCAGGTTGTCGATCGTCTTCGGGACGCCGTCGACGTCGACGTCCGCGGTCATCCGGCCGACCACGACCGCGCAGTCGCCGGCGACCTCGACCCGCACGACCGGGTGCTCGGCCCGCCGGTAGACGTAGTACCGCGACCGCAGCTTGCCCAGGTACTCCTCCCGCGTGTCGCGAACGCCGCTGGAGTGCGTGTAGCTGAGCTCGGGTGCGAGCAGCGCCTCCAGCGTGTCGAGGTCGCCCTCGACCATCGCCTCGTAGCGGCGCTCCTCCGCCGCGAGGACCGCCGCCACGTCGTCGTCCCTGCCGGTCATGGCCCCATCGTGGCCGCAGCCGGCCGCGCCGGCAGCGTCGCCGTCCGTGGACCGGAGGGGCTAGCTTCCGCCGGGTGGACGGCGAGGTGCGGGCCGGCCCGCGGGAGCGGGCGCCCGACGAGAGCGGCTGGTTCCGCCAGCCGCCGCCCTGGCTGCGGCGTGGGGTGGTGTTCGCGCTCGTCGCGCTGGCCGGCTACCAGGTCGCGGTGTGGGCCTTCAGCAACCTGCGCGGCTTCCTCGGCCTGCTGTTCCTCGCCTGGCTGTTCTCGATCAGCGTCGAGCCCCTGGTGGAGCGGCTCGAGTGGATCGGACTGCGGCGCGGCGCGGCCACCGGCCTGGTGCTGTTCGCCCTCGTCGCCGGGCTGGCCGGCTTCATCGCCGCCTTCGGCACCCTGCTGGTCGAGCAGCTCACCTCGCTGTTCACGGCGCTGCCCGACGTCGTCCGCGAGGTCGTCCTCTGGGTCAACAAGACCTTCGACGCCACCCTCGACCCCAGCGACATCGTGGCGTCCCTGCAGCTCACCCCGGCCCGGATCCAGCAGATCGTCTCCGACCTCACCCCGAGCGTGGTCGGCATCGTCACCACCCTCGTCGGGCTGGTCTTCCAGGTGCTGACCTTCCTGCTGTTCGCCTACTACATGTCGGCGGAGGGCCCGAAGCTGCGCACCACGGTCGCCCGGCGCTTCCCGCCCCGGCAGCAGCGGTTCATCACCACGGTGTGGGCGATCACGGTGGAGAAGACCGGTGGCTACGTCGTCTCCCGGCTGGTGCTGGCCGCGATCAGCTCGGTGGCCACCGGCCTGTTCCTGCTGCTGCTCGGCGTCCCCTACTGGCTGCCCCTGGCGCTGTGGACCGGCGTCATCTCGCAGTTCATCCCGACCATCGGCACGTACCTGGCGATCGCCGTCCCGGCGCTGATCGCGCTGTCGGGGCAGCCGATCGACGCCCTCTGGGTCGTGGTGTTCGGCGTGGTCTACCAGCAGGTCGAGAACTACCTGCTCGCCCCGCGGATCACCGCCCGCACGGTCTCGATCCACCCGGCGGTCGCCTTCGGCGCGGTGATCGCCGGTGCCGGGCTGTTCGGCCCCATGGGCGCCCTGGTCTCCATCCCGGTGGTCGCCGCCATCGAGGCGGTGATCGACACCTACGGCCACCGCTACGAGCTGGTGGCCCACGGGGAGGACGAGGACGAGGACGACGAGGACGTGGCGACGCCGGACGGGCCCGCCGATGAGTCCGCACCCGGCCCCCGGTCGGAGACGGCATGACCGACTCCACGCCCGACGAGACGCAGATCCGGGACCTGGTCACCCGCTGGGCGGCCGCGGTGCACGCCGGCGACCTGGCCGGCGTGCTCGCCGACCACGCCGACGACATCGTCATGTTCGACGTCCCGCCGCCCGACGACGGCGTCCGCGGGCTCGACGCCTACCGCGACACCTGGCCGCCGTTCTTCGAGTGGCAGCGGCAGGGCGCCACGTTCGAGGTGGTCGAGCTCGACGTCACCGCGGGGGACGACGTCGCCTGGGCGCACGCCCTGCTGCGCTGCGGCACTCCGGAGGAGCACGCCCAGGACCCCGCGCGGCGGCTGCGGCTGACGCTGGGCCTGCGCCGGGAGGGCGGCCGGTGGGTGGTCGCGCACGAGCACCACTCGTTCCCGCTGCCGTGAGGCCCCGGCCGCCGGGCGGCGGCCGGGGCGGCGGGGGGTCAGTGGCCCTCGGCCTTCTCCTTCTCGTAGCGCTCGGTCATCGTCGCGACCGCCTGCATCTGCTGGGCGGCGTAGTCCTCGCGCTTGCCTCCGGCGTACTCCTTCCAGTCCAGCGTCTGGCGCGCGTGGCTCACCTCGCCGCCCTGGAAGTGCGGCATGACGTGCTGGGCGATGAGTTCCCACGAGCGCTTCGTCGCCTGCGGGTTGGCCCACTCGTGGCCGAGCAGGAGCATGCAGCCGAACCCGCCCGACTGGTCCCACAGCCGCTGCACCTGGGCGCGGGCGTCCTCGACGGTCCCGATCGCGCCGATGCCGGCCTCGTTGATGAAGTCGATCATCTCCTTGGCGTCGCCGCCCTCGACGGCCATCTGCGGGAACGCCGCGGTCTTCTGGAAGTACCGGAACCAGGTCTCGATCCCGTACTGGACCTCGGCGTAGGCCTGCTCACGGGTCTCGGCGATGTGCATGAGCCCGACCAGCCGCCAGTCCCGGCGGGACACCTCCTGGCCGTAGTGCGCCGCCCGCTCCTGGACGACGTTCCAGTGGTGGGCGAGCGCGTCGAAGCCCTCCTTGGTCAGGGTGGCCCCGATCGACAACAGCCCGGCGCCGTGCCGGCCGGCCAGGCGCGGCCCGGTGGGGGAGGCCACCGCGGCGACCGCCACCTCGAAACGGGGCTGGGTGTAGGGCCGCAGGTGCAGCCGGGCGTTCACGAGGTTGTGCGTGCGGGTCTGCTCGGTCACCGTCTCCCCGCGCAGCAGCCGCATGATGATGTCGAGGTCGACCTCCATCAGCTCGCGGGTGTCGGTCGGGTTGAGCCCCAGCATCATCGAGTCGGTCGGCAGCGAGCCCGGGCCGCAGCCCAGCATCGCCCGGCCGCGGGTCAGGTGGTCCAGCAGCACCATCCGCTCGGCCACCCACAGCGGGTTGTGGTACGCGATCGAGGTGACGCCGGTGCCCAGCTTGATGTGCCGCGTCCGCTCCGCCGCCGCGGCGATGAAGATCTCCGGGGAGGCGATGATCTCGGTGCCGGCGGAGTGGTGCTCGCCGATCCAGGCCTCGTCGTAGCCAAGCCGGTCCAGGTGCTCGACCAGCTCCAGGTCCCGTTGCAGGGCCAGTGTCGGGTTCTCCCCGGCGGGGTGGAACGGGGCGAGGAACGTGCCGAAGCGCAGCCGGTCCATGGGGTCCTCCTCGGTGTCGGGCGGGGCCCGAAAGTAACCTGCGTCACACACCCTGCGGCACCCTCGCGAGCAAGCCGATGCGGTTCCGCGGGCGTACCGTGCGGGCACGACCGACCGAGGGACGCCGATGGCGCTGCTGCGCAGGATCGACGCCGCGCGCGGCGCGGTGGGGACGGCCGTCCGTCTCGCCGCCGCCGGCGCGGGGCTGGCCGCCGTCCCGGCCGTGCTCACCGCCGGGCTGCTCGCCGAGCCGGCCCGCGTCACCGCCCGGCTGGCCCGCGGCGCCGCGGGTGCCGCGGTCGGTGCCGGTGCCGCGGTCGCCGACTCCTCGCGCCACCTGGTCAAGACCGCGGCGGTGTCCGGTACGCGCGCGGTCGGCACCCTGCTCACCGGCGGCGACCCGATCCCCGACGGCCACATGCACTCCCTCGTCGACGCCGCCAAGGGCATGGTCGAGCCGCCCCAGCACCGGCACACCCGCCGCGTGTGGGCCGACCACGGGCACGTGCAGATCGAGGTCTGCGCCCCCTCCACCGAGGACCAGCCGGAGGTCCGGCACGCCCTGCGCCGCCAGCTCGAGCGGCTCGAGGGCGTCCAGTGGGCGACGGTCAACGAGGTCGTCGGCCGGGTCCTGGTCTCCGTCGACGAGCGCCGGGTCCGGGTCGAGGACGTCGTCGGTGCGGTGACCGCGATCGAACAGGCCCGCGGCGGGCGGCAGGTGTTCCCGCAGTCGATCGAGCACCCCGCGGACCTGGAGCCGCTGCTGGCCGCCGTCGCCGAGGCCGCGGTGGACACCGCCGCGATGGGCCTGGCCTTCCTCGGCAGGGCGCTGCCGGTGCCGGCGGTGTCGCGGCACGTCACCCTGGCCATCGCGCTGCTGGACAGCCAGCGCTGGGTCCGCTCGGGGCTGGAGTCCCGCGTCGGGGCCATCGGCACCGACCTGATCTTCAGCGGCACCAGCGCGCTGCTGCACGCGCTGACCCAGAGCCCCACCATCCCCGCGCTCAACGCCGTCGCCGCGATCCAGCAGGCCCTGGAGATGCGGGCCCGGCGCCAGGTGTGGTGCCGCCGCGAACCGGAGCTGTGCGGCCCCGAGCCGGACGACGAAGCCGAGGCCCTCCTCCCGCCCGGCCCGCGCCCCGTGCCCCTGCGGGCCGGCCCGGTCGAGACCTACCGCGCCCGCCTCGAGCAGGTCGCGCTCGGCGCGTCCCTGGGCCTGATCCCGCTGACCGGCAGCCCGGGGCGCGCGGCCGACATGCTCAAGTCGCAGAACCCCAAGGCCGCCGGCCTGGGCCGGGAGTCCTTCGCCGCCACCCTCGACCTGCTCATGTGCCGGCGCGGCGTCCTCCCCATGGACGGCTCCGCCTATCGCCGGCTGGACCGGGTCGACACCGTCGTCGTCGACGGCGCCACCCTGTGCACCGGCCGGCCGGTGGTGATCGAGGCCTGCGCGTCCGCCGACGACTGGGACGACGCCGCGGTGTGGACCGCCGCCGTCCGCCTCCTGGGCGCCCGCGGCGGGACCGGTGACACCGGCGACGGTGCCGCGCCGGCGGCTGTGCGCCTGGGGCCGCCGCGCAGCGCACCGGGGGCCGAGGGCGGGGAGGTGCGCACGCTCCTGGCGGGCCGGCGGCGGGTCGGCGTGGTCACCGTGGCCCCGGAGCTCGACGCGCACGCGGAGGCGCTGCTGGCCACCGCGGCCGCCGCGGGCCACCGGCTGGTCCTCACCCCGCACGTCGGCACCCGCGAGATCGCCGGTGCCGCCGACGAGGTGGCGCCCGCCGACGAGCCGCTGGTGGAGACCGTCCGGCGGCTGCAGGCCGACGGGCGCGCCGTGCTGCTGGTGTCGGCCGTGGACGGGCCGGCGCTCATGGCCGCCGATGTCGCCGTCGCCCCGGTCGTCCCCGGCTGCGCCCCCGCCTGGGGCGCCGACCTGGTCACCCGCCCCGGCCTGGTGGACGCCTGCGCGCTGGTCGACGCGACCGTGCCGGCCCACGCGGTCAGCCGCCGCGCGGTGACCACCGCCGTCACCGGCAACGTGCTCGGCGGTCTGCTCGCCGCCGTCGGCAGCACCCGCTACGGCCAGGCCAAGGCGACCGCGCCGGGCAAGACCGCCAGCATCGCGGCCCTGCTCGACGGCGCCTGGACGGCGGTCCGTGTCGCCGGGCGGCCCGCGCCGCCGCCCGCGGTGCACACGCCGTGGCACGCGCTCGAGCCCGACGACGTCCTCGGCCGGGTGGCCGACCTGCCGGGGCAGGACGACGTCGGCCCGGGCCGCCTCGCCGGCGCCGCCCGCGTGGTGGGGGAGCTGGCGGTGGTCCGGCTGCCCGCCCGCTTCGTCCGCACCGTCGCCGCCGAGCTCGCCGACCCGCTCACCCCGGTCCTCGCGACCGGCGCCGCCGCCACCGCCGCCCTGGGGGAGAACACCGACGCGATCCTGGTCGCCGGCGTCACGGTGATGAACGCCCTGGTCAGCGGGCTCCAGCGGCTGCGCGCGGAGACGGCGCTGGAGGCGCTGCTGCTCGAGCAGGACGTCACCGTCCACCGCGAGGCCGACGGCGGGCAGGAGGACGTGCCGGGCGGCGCGCTGCGGGTCGGCGACGTCGTCCTGGTCGGCGCCGGGGACGTCGTCGCCGCCGACGCCCGCCTGCTGGAGGCCACCGACCTCGAGGTCGACGAGTCCAACCTCACCGGCGAGTCGCTCCCGGTGGCCAAGTCGGTGCCGGCCACACCCGGGGTCGACGTCGCCGACCGCACCTGCATGCTCTTCGACGGCACGACCGTGGTGGCCGGCAGCGGCCGCGCCGTCGTCGTCGCCGTCGGACCGGCCACCCAGGCGGGCCGGGCCACGCGCGCGGCCGGCGGCGCCGCGCCGCCGGCGGGCGTCCAGGCGCGGCTCGGCGAGCTCACCCGGGCGGTGCTGCCGCTGGCCCTCGCGGGCGGGGCCGCGGTCACCGCGCTCGGCGTGCTGTGGCGCCGGCCGCTCCGGGAGGCCGTCGCCGCGGGCGTGGCGATAGCCGTGGCCGCCGTTCCCGAGGGGCTGCCGCTGGTCGCCACCGTGGCGCAGCAGGCCGCCGCCCGGCGGCTGTCCGGCCGCGGCGCGGTGGTCCGCAGCGCCCGGGTGCTCGAGGCGCTCGGCCGGGTGGACACCGTCTGCTTCGACAAGACCGGGACCCTGACCGAGAACCGGCTGCGGCTGGCCCGGCTGCACCCCGTGGACGACGACTCCGGCGAGGACGACGTGCTCCGGGTCGCCGCGGCGACCGTGGCCAACGGCGACGACCAGGCGCACGAGACCGACCGCGCGGTGGTCGAGGCGGCTGCGGAGCGCGGGCTGACCGCCGAGGGCGAGCCCGACGCCTGCGTCCCGTTCAGCGCCGAGCGCGGCTTCTCCGCCGCGGTCCGGGACGGCCGGCTGGTGGTCAAGGGCGCGCCCGAGGTGGTCGCCGCCCGCTGCACCGGGACGCCGGACCTGCGGCAGGCGGTGCAGGAGCTGGCCGCCGACGGGCTGCGGGTGCTGGCCGTCGCCGACCGCGACCTGGACTCGACGCCCGAGGACCTCGACGCGGCCGCCCAGGACCTGCGGCTGCGGGGACTGCTCGGGTTGGCCGACACGCTGCGGGAGTCCTCGGTGGCCGCGGTGGAGCAGTTGCGCGCGGCCGGGGTCCGGGTGGTGCTCGCGACCGGCGACCACCCCGAGACCGCGGGGGCGATCGCCGCGCAGGCCGGCGTGCCCGCCGCCGACAAGGTGGTCACCGGCGCCCAGTTCGCCCGAGCCTCCGACGCGGACCGGGCCCGCATGGTGCGGGAGGGCACCGTCTTCGCCCGCCTCTCACCGGAGCAGAAGGTGTCGCTCGTGGCCGCGCTCCGGCGGGCCGGCGCGACGCTGGCGATGACCGGCGACGGCGTGAACGACGCCGCCGCCATCCGGCTGGCCGACGTCGGGATCGGCGTCTCCGGGGCCGAGTCCCCGGCCGCCCGGGCCGCGGCCGACCTCGTCCTCACCGACCTGGACCTCACCCGGCTGGTCGACGCGATCGGCGAGGGCCGGGCCATGTGGCTGCGGGTGCGCGACGCGGTCTCGATCCTGGTCGGCGGCAACGCCGGTGAGGTCGCCTTCACCGTGCTCGGCACCGCGTTCGGCGGCCGGGCGCCGCTGGGCACCCGCCAGCTGCTGCTGGTCAACCTGCTCACCGACATGTTCCCGGCGCTCGCCGTCGCGGTCGCCACCCCGCGGGCCGCCGTCCTCGAGCCGACCGAGGGGCCGCTGGCCGGCCACCCGCTGGAGGCGGTGCTGCTGGCCGGCCCGCAGCGGGGTTTCGCCGCCGAGGTCCGGCGCATGGTCGTCGTCCGCGGGGCCGCCACCGCCGCCGGTGCCACCGGCGCCTGGGCGTTCGGCCGGCTGACCGGCCCGGCCGGGCGCGCCGGGACGATGGGCCTGGCCGCCCTCATCACCACCCAGCTGGGTCAGACCGCGTGGGCCGGCCGGCGCAGCCCGCTCGTGCTGGCCACCGCCGCCGGGTCGCTGGCCGTGCTGGTCGCGCTGGTCTCGACGCCGGGGGTCAGCCGCTTCTTCGGCTGCACCCCGCTGGACCCGCTGTCCTGGGGGGTCGTCCTGGGCTGGGCCGCCGCCGGCACCGCCGGCGCCGAGCTCGTCCCGGTCCTGGTGCGCCGGTACCGCGCCCGGGCGGCCGGCTGACCGGGCGGGTCACCAGGCGAGCGGGGGAGTGGGGGGACCGCCGGCCAGGATCTCCTCGGCCCGGCCGCGGATGGCGGCGTCCCGCACGGCGTTGGTGAGCACGTAGAAGCGGCCGGTCCGGACCGCGTCGACGACGAGCCCGGCGACCTCGTCCGGCTCCCGGAGCGGCGCCGACCGCGCGTGCAGCTCGGCGCGGGCGGCCTGGGTGACCGCACCGGTGTCCTCCCGGGGGCCCGCCGACCGCGGCCGGTTGCGGGCCGAGTCGTCGAAGTTGGTGCGGACGGCGCTCGGGCACAGCAGCGTGACCCCGATGTGCGAGCCGGCCTCCCGCAGCTGGAAGTAGAGCGACTCGGTGAGCGCGGCGACGGCGTGCTTGGAGGAGCCGTAGGCGCCCAGGGCGCCGGCGAACACGCCGAACACCGAGCTGGTGTTCACGATGTGCCCGGCGTCCTGCTGCTGCAGCACCGGCACGAAGGTCCGGATGCCGTGCACGACGCCCCAGAGGTTGACCCCGAACACCCACTCCAGGTCGCCCAGGGGCACCTCCCACAGCGGGTCCTGGGAGCCGCCGACGCCGGCGTTGTTGCAGACGAGGTGCACCGCTCCGAACGCCTCGAGGGCGGCGTCGCGCAGCGCCTCCACCGCGGCCGCGTCGGCGACGTCGGTGACCACCGGCAGCACCTCCGCGCCGGTGCCGGCCAGCTCGCCGGCCGCGGCCTCGAGCACGGGCGCCTCGACGTCGGCCATCGCCACCCGCATGCCCTCGGCGGCGAACCGCCGGGCCAGCCCGAGCCCGATGCCGCTGCCCGCGCCGGTCACCACCGCCACCCGGCCGCGGGCCACGACGTCCGCTGCACCCATCGTCTGTCTCCGCTCCCGAGCGCCGTCGACACCCGCGGATCGGCGCCCGCGCGGATCGGTTGCGCTCGCAACCATGGTGGCGCGCTCCGGCCGCGTCAAGGCGCGGTACCACGGCGTGGGAAGACCGGGCCGGCTCGGTTGCAATTGCAACTCCCGGCTTGACAGCGACAGTGACTCACGCCACGTTGAGCCCACCGCGACGCAACGCGGCCCATCGAGAGCGAGGCAGAATGCGCCACCCCAGGCACCGCACAGCCAGGCCGGCCGCCGCCCTGGTGCTCACCGCGACCGTCTCCCTGGTGCTCGCCGCGTGCGGCGGAGGCGGCGAGGAGGAGCCCGCGGCCTCCGGCTCGTCGGAGCCGTCGGGCTCCGCGGCGGCGGAGCCGGTGACCGTCCAGGTCGGCGTCATCCCCGTGACCGACGTGGCGGTCCTCTACCTCGGGCAGGAGCAGGGCTTCTTCGAGGACCAGGGCATCACGCTGAACTTCAACACCGGGCAGGGCGGGGCCGCGCTGGTGCCCTCGGTGGTCAGCGGCGAGTACGACTTCGCCTTCAGCAACGTCATCTCGGTCATGCAGGCCCGCGAGCAGGGGCTGCCGCTCACGATCATCGCGCCGTCGGCCGCCAGCACCGGCGAGGCCGACTTCGGCATCAACATGCTCATGGCCATCGACCCCGCGATCGAGGACGCCGGCGACCTCGTCGGCCGCACCATCGGCGTCAACACCCTCAACAACCTCTCCGAGACGCTGGCCAAGGTCTCGGTCGAGGCGGCGGGGGGCGACCCGAACGGCGTCCAGCTGGCCGAGATGCCCTTCCCGGACCAGGTCACCGCGCTGGTCTCCGGTGACATCGACGCGTTCGTCTGTGCCGAGCCGTTCTGCACCACGGCCGCCGACGCCGGGGCGCGGGTCATCGCCAACCCCTACGACGACCTCGCTCCGGGTGAGCAGATCGCCGCGTCGGCGTACTTCGCCACCGAGGACGCGATCGCGGAGGACCCCGAGCTCTACGAGCGCATCCGCGCGGCGATCGAGGTCTCGCAGGAGTACGCCGCCGCGAACCCCGACGAGGTCCGCGCGCAGCTGCCGAACTACACCCAGATCGACCCGGCGCTGATCGAGCGCATGGGCCTGCCGGAGTTCAAGCCGACCCTGGAGCCCGAGGAGCTGCAGCCCCTCGCCGACGCCGCCTTGAAGTACGGCATCGTCGACGAGGCGCCGGTGCTCGACGAGGTCGTCTGGACGCCGGAGGGCTGAGAGCCGGGACGGCGGTGCGGCTCCCCCTCCGCGCCGCCGTCCCCTCCGTCTCCGCACCCCACTCCCCAGGACCGAGGAGAACCCCGTGCTGCCCTCTGCCGACCGCTCCCGGGTCGATGTCGTCATCGTCGGCGCCGGCCTGGCCGGGCTGTACATGCTGCACCGCGTCCGGGGCCTGGGCCTCTCCGTGCGCGTGTTCGAGGCCGGCGGCGACGTGGGCGGCACCTGGTACTGGAACCGCTACCCCGGCGCCCGCTGCGACGTGCCGAGCCTCGAGTACTCCTACTCCTTCGACCCGGAGCTCGAGCAGGAGTGGGAGTGGTCGGAGCGCTACGCCACCCAGCCCGAGATCCTCCGCTACATCGAGCACGTCGCCGACCGCTTCGACCTGCGCCGCGACGTCACCTTCGGCACCCGCGTCGTCTCCGCCGTCCGCGACGACCCGGACAACCGCTGGCTGGTCGGCACCGACGGCGGCGAGCAGGTGGCCTGCACCTGGCTGATCACCGCGGCGGGGTGCCTCTCGGCGCCCAAGCCGCCGGAGATCCCCGGCTTCGACACGTTCGCCGGCCCGGTCTGGTCGACCAGCAGCTGGCCGCACGAGGGGGTCGACCTCACCGGGCTGCGGGTCGGCGTCATCGGCACCGGCTCGTCGGGCATCCAGTCGATCCCCGTCCTGGCCGAGCAGGCGGCGTCGCTGACGGTCTTCCAGCGGACGCCGAACTACAGCCTGCCGGCGCACAACGCGCCGCTGGACCCGGAGTACCAGCGGGAGTGGAAGGCCCGGTACCGCGAGCACCGGGCGGCCGTGCTGCAGGCCCGGACCGGGATCCTCGTCGAGCGCGGCACGCGGTCGGCCCTGGAGGTCGACCCCGGCGAGCGGACCCAGCGGTACGAGCAGTGCTGGGACTCCGGGCTGTTCGCCTGCATCCCGGCGTCCTTCACCGACATCATCACCGACCTCGACGCCAACGAGACGGCGGCGGAGTTCGTGCGCGGCAAGATCCGCGACACCGTCCGGGACCCCCAGGTGGCCGAGGCGCTGACCCCGCGCGGCTACCCGTTCGGCACCAAGCGCATCTGCCTGGACACCGGCTACTACGACACCTTCAACCGGGACGACGTCGCCCTGGTCGACCTGCGCCGGACGCCGATCGTCGAGATCACCCCCCGCGGCGTCCGCACCACCGACGCCGAGCACGAGCTCGACGCGCTGGTCCTCGCCACCGGCTTCGACGCGGTGACCGGCCCCCTCCTGCGGATGGAGATCCGCGGCCGCGACGGCGTGACCCTGCGCGAGCGCTGGGCCGAGGGGCCGCGCAGCTACCTGGGCCTGCAGGTCTCCGGCTTCCCCAACCTGTTCACCATCACCGGCCCCGGCAGCCCGTCGGTGATCAGCAACGTCGTCGTCTCCATCGAGCAGCACGTCGACTGGATCACCGAGTGCCTGCGGCACCTGCGCGAGCACGCGATCGACACGATCGAGCCCGATCGGGACGCCGAGGACGCCTGGGTGCAGCACGTGCACGACGTGGCCGCGGTGACCCTCTACCCGCGGGCCCCGTCGTGGTTCGTCGGCGCCAACGTGCCCGGCAAGCCGCGGGTGTTCATGCCCTACCTCGGCGGGGTGCCGGCCTACCGGCAGAAGTGCGACGAGGTCGTGGCCGCCGGCTACGACGGCTTCCGGCTCGACCGGCGGACGGTGCCGGCGTGAACACCGGGGAGCTGCAGGACGAGGCCGTCGAGACCCCGGAGACCGATCTCGACCCGTTCGCCGAGGAGAACCTGGCCGACCCCGTCCCGTGGCAGACCCGGCTGCGCGAGCAGGCGCCGGTGCTGCGGCTGACCCGCTACGGCGCCTACGTGGTCACCCGGCACTCCGACGTCAAGGCGGTGCTGCGCAACTGGGCGGAGTACGAGTCCTCGTCGGGCACCGGGCTGCAGAACTACCGCACGGAGCCGTCCTGGCGGCCGCGCAGCCTGCTGCTGGAGACCGACCCACCCGAGCACACCCACTACCGCGGGGCGGTCAACCCGCTGCTGCTGCCCAGGGCGCTGCAGGACCTGCGGCCCGGCTTCGACACCGCCGCGCACGCGCTGCTGGACCGGCTGCTGCCGGCCGGGCGGGTCGACGTGGTGACCGAGCTGGCCGAGCCCTACGTCGTGCAGGTCTTCGGCGACGCCGTCGGCATCGGCCCGGACGGGCGGGAGAACCTGCTGCCCTACGGCCACTCGATCTTCAACAGCTTCGGCCCGCTCAACGACCTGTTCCGGACGACGCAGGCCGCCGCGGCCGGGTCGACGGAGTGGGTGCTCGGCCGGTGCCAGCGGGAGGCGCTGCAGCCGGGCGGGATCGGAGCGGGCATCTGGGCGCTCACCGACGACGGCACGGTCACCGAGCAGGAGGCGCCGCTGCTGGTCCGGTCGCTGTTCGGCGCCGGGCTGGACTCCACCGTCGCCGGCATCGCCGCGACCGTGCAGTGCCTGGCCGCCCACCCCGACCAGTGGGCGCTGCTGCGCGCCGATCCCGGGCTGGCCCGGTACGCGTTCGAGGAGACGCTGCGCTACGAGTCGCCGGTGCAGAACATCTTCCGGACCACCACCCGGGACCTCGTGCTGGCCGGCACCCGCATCCCCGCGGGGCAGAAGGTCATGCTCCTCCTGGCCTCGGCCAACGCCGACCCGCGGCAGTACGACGCGCCGCTGGAGTACCGCATCGAGCGGCGCGGGCACGGCCAGCTCGACCTGGGGCTGGGCATCCACCAGTGCATCGGCCAGCACATCGCCCGCATGGAGGGCGAGGCGGTGCTCCGGGCGCTGGCGGAGCGCGTCTCGGCGATCACCCTGGCCGGTCCCGGGCAGCGCAAGCTCAACAACTCGCTGCGCGGCTGGGCGTCGCTGCCGGTGGACCTGACGCCGGCGTGAGCGGGGCCGCCCACCTCCCGGCTAGCCTGCCGGGTGGACCGACGCCGGTTCGGCGTCCCGAGGAGAACCGGGGGAGCATGATCGGCGACGGAGAGACCCGGCGGCTGCGGCGCCGGCCGATGACCCGGCACATCGAGCGCGAGCACTACACGCCCTACTACCTCACCGTCATCGCCAACGCGATCTCCTCGTCGGCCTCGCAGGTGTACCTGCGGGAGTTCGGCATCGGCGTGAACGACTGGCGGGTCCTCTCGCACCTGGGCCTGGAACCCGGCTGCACGGCGCAGGTCATCAGCAACGTCCTCCAGGTGGACAAGTCGGTGGTCAGCCGCAGCGTCCGGACGCTGGTCGACCGCGGCCTGGTCGGCGTGGAGGCCACCCCGGGCTTCCGCCGGCTCTACCTCACCGCCGCGGGTGCCGAGCTGCACAAGCGGATGGTCCCGGTGGCGCTGCAGCGCGAGCGGCTGCTGCTCACCGGCCTGGACGACGCCGAGGTGGAGCTGCTCCTGGGCCTGCTGCGCCGGGTGCACGCCAACCTGCCCGCCCTCACCGCCTACGACCCCGGCCGGACGCCCTCCCCCCGCGACCCGGCCGACCCGCCGCTCGCCGACACACCGCTCGCCGGTTCGGCCGCCGAGCACCCGCGACCAGACCAGGAGTGGACAGCATGAGGACTCGCGCCGCGATCATCCGCGAGGCCGGACGGCCCTGGGAGGTCACCGAGCTCGAGCTGGACGAGCCGCAGGCCGACGAGGTGCGGATCCGGTTCGTCGTCTCGGGCATGTGCCACTCCGACGAGCACCTGCGCACCGGCGACAGCGTGGCCCGGCTGCCGATGGTCGGCGGCCACGAGGGCGCCGGCGTCGTGGAGGCGGTCGGCTCCGCGGTGACCCGGGTGGCGGTGGGCGACCACGTCGTCTGCTCCTTCATCCCGGCCTGCGGCGTCTGCCGGTACTGCTCCACCGGGCACCAGAACCTGTGCGACCGGGGCGCGGAGATGGCCACCGGCCGGCTCGGCGACGGCGGCTTCCGGTTCCACGACGACGACGGCAACGACCTCGGCGGGTTCTGCATGCTCGGCACGTTCAGCGAGCGCGCCGTGGTCAACCAGGCCTCCACCGTGCGCATCGAGGAGGACATCCCCTTCGAGGTTGCCGCGCTCGTCGGCTGCGGCGTCCCCACCGGCTGGGGCTCCTCGGTGAACGTGGCCAAGGTCAAGCCGGGGGACACCGTCGTGGTCTTCGGTGCGGGCGGGGTCGGGATGAACGCCGTCCAGGGCGCCGCGTACGCCGGCGCCAAGAACCTCGTGGTCGTCGACCCCGTCGCGTTCAAGCGGGAGAAGGCGCTGGAGTTCGGCGCCACCCACGTCTTCGCCGACGCCGGCGAGGCGCACGAGGCCGTCGTCGACATGACCCGCGGCCAGCTCGCCGACCACGCGATCTGCACCGTCGGCGTGCTCACCGCCGACGTGGTCTCGGCCGCCGCGGCGATCGTCGGCAAGGGCGGCCAGGTCACGGTCACCTCGGTCGGGCGGACCGGGGAGAACCAGATCCAGCTCGCTGCCGGCGGCGGGGTCGTGGGCTACCAGCGCAACATCCAGGGCCACATCTTCGGCATGAGCAACCCGCTGTACGACATCCCGCGGCTGCTCGACCTCTACCGGAAGGGCAGGCTGAAGCTGGAGGAGCTGATCACCCGCCGGTACACCCTCGACGAGATCAACCAGGGCTACCAGGACCTCGACGACGGGAAGATCGTCCGCGGGGTCATCCTGCACGACGGCTGACCCGCCGTTCGGCCCGCGAGCCGGTCGTCCTCGGCACCGCCGGCCAGGAGGGCGGGCTGCGGCCCGGTCCGGCAGGCTCGCAGACTCGGGGGCGGTGACCCGCACCACATCTGGCGAGGAGGCCCGGGGTGAAGACGCAGGCGGCGGTGCTGTGGGAGTACGGCCAGGACTGGCAGGTCGAGGAGCTGGAGCTCGACGACCCGCGCCAGGGGGAGGTGCTGGTCAAGCTGACCGCGTCGGGGCTGTGCCACTCCGACGAGCACGTGCGGGTGGGCGACCTCCCCATGGAGGCGGTGCCGGTCATCGGCGGCCACGAGGGCGCCGGCATCGTCGAGAAGGCCGGCCCCGGCGTGACCAAGGTGAAGGAGGGCGACCACGTCGTCCTCAGCTTCATCCCCGCCTGCGGGGACTGCACCTGGTGCGCGTCGGGCCACCAGAACCTCTGCGACAAGGGCGCCGGCATCAACATCGGCCTGCAGCAGGACGGCACCGCCCGGCACCACGTCCGCGGCCAGGACGCCCGGCTGATGTGCATGCTCGGCACCTTCTCGCCCTACACCGTGGTCAACCAGGACTCGGTCGTGCGGATCGAGGACGACATCCCGCTGGACAAGGCCGCGCTGGTCGGCTGCGGCGTCACCACCGGCTGGGGGACCGCCGTCTACGGCGCCCAGGTGAAGGCCGGCGACACCGTCGTCGTCTTCGGCATCGGCGGCGTCGGGGCCAACGCGCTGCAGGGCGCCAAGGCCGCCGGCGCGACCCGCATCATCGCCGTCGACCCGGCGCCCTACAACCGCGAGAAGGCCACGGTCTACGGGGCCACGCACGCCTTCGCGTCCGCCGCCGAGGCCGCCGAGGCGGTCGCCGACCTCACCTGGGGCCGGATGGCGGAGTCGGCCATCATCACCATCGACGTCGTGACGCCGACGATCATCGCCGACGCGATGTCGGTGGTCGGCAAGCTCGGCCGGGTCGCCCTCACCTCGCTCGGATCGGTGTTCCTCAGCGACATCCAGCTGCCGGTGTTCGAGCTGACCGCCTGGCAGAAGCAGATCGTCGGGTGCCTGTTCGGCAACGCCAACCCGCGGGCCGACATCCCCAAGCTGCTGAGCCTCTACCGGCAGGGGCAGCTGGTCCTCGACGAGCTGGTCACCCAGACCTACACCCTCGACCAGGTCAACGAGGGCTACCAGGCCATGCGGGACCACCGGGCCATCCGCGGGATGATCCTGTTCGACTGACCCGCCGGCGGCGGCCCGCCGCTCAGCGCACCGGGCCGCCGCCGTAGTCGCCGAACGGCGCCACGGGGGCGGCGGCGACCGGCACCTCCGCCACCGCCCGCCCGCCGGCGTCGAGCGTGCGCACCGCGCGGGCGCCGTCAGGGAGCGCGGCCACCACGCCGCCGCCGTCCAACGCGAGCGTGGTCAGCAGCCCCCCGCGGTCGTCGAGGACGGCGGCGGCGGTGGCGTCCGGGGGCGCGGTGAGCACCAGCCAGCGGCCCTCGTCCGACGGCTCGCTCTCCGGCGAGGAGAGGTCGCAGACGCGGGCAGCGACCAGCTCGGTCACGTCGAAGGCCCCCGGGGCGGTGTACACGCCGCAGGGCACCGCGCGGCCGTTCCCGCCGGGCCCGACCTGGGCGGCCCACGTCGTGACCACGAGGCCACCGCCGGGGCTGCGGGCCACCACGACGGCGGCCGTCCCCGGGACGCCGTCCAGGGGCAGCAGGCCCGACCACAGCAGCTCCGGCAGCAGCTCCGCGGGCTCCACACCCAGCGGGACGGCGACCTCCGCGAGCGCCTCCGCCACCGCCCGGGGCGCCGGCCGCACCGCCGTCGGCCGCAGCGGCGCCAGCGACGGCGGTTCCGGGGCGGGCCCGCGCGCGGTCAGGTCCAGCCCCACCGGCGCGCGGTACACGACGGCGCCGTCGCGGAGCACCCGGACGCTGGCCCCGCTGCCGCCGGTCGTCGTCCGCACCTGCCCGACCGCCACCCCGTCGACAGTGCGCGCCGGCTCGTAGCCGCGCTGGACCGTTCCGCGCGGGCCGACCTGCAACCGTGGCGAGACCTCCACCTCGTCCTCGCGGCCGGCGACGACCACGACCGTGGCCGCACCCGGGCCGCCGACCAGCAGGGACGCCGGCCGGCCCGGCCCGAGGTGCCGGGGCACCGCCGGGGTGAGCGCCTCGGGCGGTGCCCCGGCGGGCCCGGTGAACCAGACACCGCGGACGTCCTCGTCGACCGTCCCGGTCACGAGCACCACCCGCCCGGCGGGGGTGTCGGTGGCCAGCACGACGTCGCGGGCGGCGACCGGCGGCGGGACGAGCGGCCCCCAGTCCAGCTGCCGCACCGCCTCGACGAAGACGCGGTCCCCGGCCAGCGAGCCGCGGGTCGGCTCGGTGAGCACCGGCACGGTCGCGGGCGCCGCCGACGCGGGCGGGGGAGCGACCGGGCTCCCGGCGGGCCACGCGAGCGGAACGGCGAGGGCGGCCGCCGCGAGGATGGCGATCCCGGCCGCGACCCGGCCGCGCCGGGTGCGGCGGGCCCGCCGCAGCGCGTCGGCCACCGCCTCGTCGGCGTCCCGGCGCCAGCGGGGCTCGCGAAGTCGGAGG
>NZ_JALPKQ010000025.1:0-79791 GCF_051383655.1 Geodermatophilus sp. CPCC 205761 | reverse complement strand
GGCGTCGCGGCGGGTGCCGGGGGCACGACGGCTCCGGCCCCGGGCGCGGTCCCGGCCGCGGCGCCGACGACCCCGGCGACGCCCGCACCGTCCGCGGCCGGCACCGCCGCGAGCCTGCTGCCCGGGCTCACCGTCGTCGTGGCACCGCCGGCAGCACCGGCGTCTCCCGCTCCGGAGGCCGGCGTCCCGGCAGTGCCGGCCGTGCCGCTGCCGCTGGTCGCCGAGGCGGCCGCGGGATCGGCGTCCGCCGGTGCCGGCTCCACCCCCGAGGAGCAGGCGGCTGCGCCGGCTCCCGCCGCCTCGCCGACCGCACCGGGCGTCGCCCCCGCACCCGCGCCGGCCCCGGTGGCGGCGGCCCTCCCGGACACGACCGCGCCGACGACCCCGCCCGTGGGCAGCCAGGTGGCCACCCAGGTCGCCGTCCTGCGCAGCGGGCCCGACGGCGTGCACACGATGACCGTCGTCCTCACCCCGGAGGTCCTCGGGCCGGTCGAGGTGCAGGTGACGCTCGACCGGGGGACGGTCGACCTGACCCTGCGCGGCGCCACCGAGGCCGGCCGGACCGCGCTGCTCGAGGCCCTGCCCGACCTGCGGCGCGACCTGCAGAGCGCCGGCCTGACCTGCTCGCGCGCCACCGTCGACCCCGACTCCGGGGGCGCGTGGTCCTCGGCGCACCAGCAGGGCGCCCCCGGTGACCGGACCGGCCAGCAGGACCGCGGCGACGGCCGGCCCCGGACGTGGCCCGGTGCCGCTGACTCCGGCGAGGTCCGGCCGGCTCGCACCTCCCCCTCCTCCTCCACGTCCACCGGCGTGGACGTCCGCGTCTGAGAACGGAAGAAGCCCCATGACGACCCCGGTGAGCGGGACCGGCTCCGCGGCCTCCACCCCCGCCACGACCACCGTCGACCGTCCCGACCAGATGGGGAAGGACACCTTCCTCAAGCTGCTGGTCGCCCAGTTGCGCCACCAGGACCCGTCCAACCCGGCCGACAGCAGCCAGATGATGTCCCAGACCGCGGTCTTCACCCAGGTCGAGAAGCTCGAGGCGATCGCGACGCAGAACGCCGCGATGCTGGCCCTGCAGCGCTCCTCCAGTGCCGGCGCGCTCGTCGGCCGGGTGGTCGCCTACACCGACGAGTCCGGCGAGACCAAGACCGGCGCGGTCAACTCCGTCCGCCTCGCCACCGACACCGCCGAGGCGACCGCCTACATCGGCGGCGTCGCCGTGCCGGTCGCCCGCATCACCGAGATCTCCGCGTCGCTCGTCTGACCGCCCGCCTCCCACCCGTCCCACCTCCGAGGAGCCCCTCGCCATGCTGCGTTCCATGTTCTCGGCCATCTCCGGCCTGCGCGCCCACCAGACCAAGATGGACGTGACCGGCAACAACATCGCCAACGTCAACACCGTCGGCTACAAGGGTCAGCAGACCGTCTTCGAGGACACCCTGTCCCAGGTGCTGCGCGCCGGCGGGTCCCCCACTGACGGCCGCGGCGGCACCAACCCGGCCCAGGTCGGGCTCGGCGTCAAGGTCGGCGGCATCACCACGAACTGGACCCAGGGCGCCACCCAGAACACCGGCCGCTCCACGGACTTCATGATCGAGGGCGACGGCTTCTTCGTCGTCCAGGCCGGCACCGAGCAGCTGTTCACCCGCGCCGGTTCCTTCAGCTTCGACGCGTCGGGCAACCTGGTCACCAACAGCGGCGCGATCCTGCAGGGCTGGACCGCCGGCCCCGACGGCACGGTGGACCCCAACGGCCCCATCGGGGGACTGCAGATCCCCTACGGCCAGGGCACCCCGCCCCAGCGCACCGAGACCGGCGCGGTCACCGGCAACCTGTTCGCCGGTGCCACCTCGACCCCGCCCACGGCGGTCGAGACCACGATCAGCATGTACGACAACCTCGGCAACGCCGTGCCGGTCACCTACACCTTCACCAAGACCGCCACGGCCAACCAGTGGACCCTCACGGCCAACTCCGGCGCCACCGCGCTGACGGTGAGCACGCCGACCGTCACGTTCAACGGCACCGGCGGGCTCTCCTCCGGGGGGACGGTGACCCTGTCCGGGCTGCCGGGCTTCGCAGCCGGGGAGACCGTGGCCCTCGACCTCTCCGCCATGACCCAGTACGGCAGCCCCACCACGGCGACCGCCAACGAGCAGAACGGCTTCAGCGCCGGGACCCTGCAGTCGTTCAGCCTCGGCAACGACGGCACGATCACCGGCGTCTTCTCCAACGGCGAGCGCCAGACCCTCGGCCAGCTGGCCCTGGCCTCCTTCGCCAACCCCAGCGGCCTGGAGAAGGCCGGCACCAGCACCTTCCGCGCGGCCAACAACTCCGGGCTGGCCAACATCGGGCAGGCCGGGACCGCCGGCCGCGGCGTCCTCTCCGCCGGTGCGCTGGAGATGTCCAACGTGGACCTCTCCGAGGAGTTCACCGGGCTGATCGTCGCCCAGCGCGGTTTCCAGGCCAACAGCCGGGTGATCACCAGCTCCGACGAGATCCTGCAGGACCTGGTCAACCTCAAGCGCTGAGTGCGGACCTCTCTCCTCCGCCTGGCGGCCCGGCCCCTCTCCGGAGGGGCCGGGCCGCCGCGCTGTCCGGCCGTTCCCGCAGGTCACCCCGCAGGGTGAGGGCGCCGGTTCGGCTCAAGGCCGACGCCCGCGAGGCCGATGACAAGAGCAGCCGGGCAGAGTCGCCACGCGGCCGCCCCTCCCCCTCCCGATCGAGCTTGAGGACCCACCCGTGATCCGTGTGACGCGCCTGAACGGAGAGCGGTTCGCGCTCAACCCCGACCTCGTCGAGCGGGTCGAGGGCCACCCCGACACCGTCGTGTTCCTCGTCGACGGCACCCGGTACGTCGTCACCGAGAGCGTCGACGAGGTGCTCGTCGAGATCCGCGAGTACCGCGCGAGCATCCTCGCCACGGCCTACGAGATGGACCGGGGCACCTACCGCTCGCCACTGTCCTCGGAGGAGGACGGGAACGCCGCCGTCGTCCCCTTCCCGGCCCGCGAGGAGCGCTGACCCGTGGACCCCGCCACCCTGATCGGGTTCGTCGTCTCGCTCGTCGCCCTCCTGGCGTTCATGGTCCTCGAGGGCGCCGACCCGACCTCGCTGATCTTCCTCCCGGCGATCGTGCTCGTCATCGTCGCCACCTTCGGCGCCGCCATGTCGAGCCAGACGATGGCCGACCTCAAGAAGATGCCGGCCTGGTTCAAGATGGGCGTGCTGCCGGCCGCGGTGCCGCCGGCCACCGAGCAGATCCAGACCCTGGTCAGCCTCGCCGAGAAGGCCCGCAAGGAGGGCCTGCTCGCCCTCGAGGCGCAGGTCAAGCAGATCGAGGACCCGTTCCTCAAGCGCGGCCTGCAGATGGGCATCGACGGCACCGACCCGGAGCAGCTGCGCGAGGTCCTCGAGGGCGAGATCGCCGCCAAGAAGGCGGAGGACAAGGTCGCCGCCAAGTTCATGAACGCGATGGGCGGCTACGCCCCGACCATCGGCATCATCGGCTGCATCGTCGGCCTGATGAACGTGATGGGGAACCTCAGCGACCCTGCGGCGCTCGGCCCGATGATCGCCTCGGCGTTCGTCGCCACGCTGTGGGGCGTCATGGCCGCGAACTTCTGGTTCCTGCCCATGGGCGCCAAGATCCTGCGGGTCAGCGAGCTGCAGGCCGCGCAGATGGAGCTGCTGGTCGAGGGCATCGCCGAGATCCAGGCCGGCACCAGCCCCCGCGCCGTCCGGCAGAAGTTGATCTCCCTCGTGCCGCCCAGTGAGGTCGCCAGGGAAGCCGCGTGAGTGCCGGCCACGGCCGCCGCCGGGGCAAGAAGCACGTCGAGGAGGAGCACGAGAACCACGAGCGGTGGATGGTGTCCTACGCGGACATGATGACGCTGCTGCTGGTCCTGTTCATCGTGCTGTACGCCATGAGCCAGGTGGACAAGGCGAAGTTCGCCCAGCTGGCCAGCGGCCTCTCCGACGCCTTCGGGACGCCGGTCTCGGTCATCCCGGCCGCCACGCCGGAGGGGTCGGTGCTCGACGGGCTCCCCGGCGTGATCGACATCGGCTCGGCCATCCCGCCGGACCAGACCGTCGAGCAGGCCGAGGTCGACGCCGCCGCCGCGCAGGCCGCCCTCGCCGAGGCCGAGCGGGTCGCGACCGAGGCGCAGGCGCAGTACCAGGACCTGGCGGCCGTGCGGGACCGGATCGAGGCGGCCCTGGCCGCCACCGGCCAGTCGGGCGCGGCCCGCTACGAGATCGACGAGCGCGGCCTGGTGGTGCACATCGTCGCCGACCAGGTGCTCTTCGACGCCGAGGAGGCCGTGCTCCGCCTGGAGGGCCGGCAGATCCTCGACGCGATCGCGCCCGCCCTGCGGGAGCTGCAGAACTCCCTCGGGATCGAGGGCCACGCCAACCACGTGCCGGTCACCCCCGGCGGTCCGTGGCCGTCGAACTGGGAGCTGTCGGCCTACCGGGCGACCACCGTCGTCCGTCACCTCGCCACCATCGGCGTGCCGCAGGACCACATGGTCGCCAACGGCTACTCCGACACCCGGCCGCTGGTCCCGCCGGCGGACCCCAGCTCCATCACGGTCAACCGGCGCGTCGACGTCGTCGTGATGTCCACCGCCTCCGCCGAGGCGAACGAACTCCTGCCCGGCCTGGACGCCGGCGCGACCGAGGAAGGCACGCATGGCTGACAAGAAGAAGACGGCCGAGACCCCCGAGGACGGCGAGGCGAAGGGCGGCAGGAAGAAGCTGCTCGTCGTCGGCCTGGTGGCGCTGCTCGCCGTCGCCGGCGCCGCGTACTTCTTCCTGTTCGCCGGCAGCGGCGAGGCCGCGGCCGACGAACCGGTGGCCGGGGAGGTCCTCCCCCTCGAGTCGATCGCGGTCAACCTCGCGGGAGGCGGCTACCTGAAGGTGGGCATCGCCCTGCAGCTGACCGAGGCGGCCGCGGGCGGCGGGCACGGGGGTGCCGCCGTCGACGGCTCCGAGGCCCTCGACCTGGTCATCTCCACCTTCTCGCAGGCCCAGCCGGGCGACGTCGTCGGCGCCCGGGACGCGCTCAAGGCGGCCCTGGAGCAGAAGATCGTCGAGGCCTACACCGACGAGGAGACCGAGATGGTCATGGGCATCTACTTCACCGAGTACGTCACCCAGTAACACCCTGCACCACCCGTCACACCCGTCCGCCCTGATCGGCAGCGCCCGTCGCCGCCGGTCAGGGCGGACTCGTCTCCCGCCGATGAGTGGGGGGTGACCCGCCCCGAGAACGGCCCCGCACAGGGACCGCTGTCAGCAGCGTCATCGGGCGCCCGCGGCAGGCGCGGAGAGCCCCGCACGTACGACTTCCGCCGGCCCACCAAGCTCTCCCGCGAGCACGTCCGGGTCCTGCAGATCGCGCAGGAGGCGTTCGCCCGCCAGGCCACCACCGTGCTCACCTCGATGCTCCGCGCCGGCGCCCGGCTGGAGCTGCTCGGCATCGAGCAGCACTCCTACGACGACTACGTCGCGACGTTGCCCAACCCCTGCTTCATGGCCACGTTCACGATCGAGCCGCTGGCGGGCAAGGGCCTGCTGGCCTACCCGCTGGACATCGCGATGGCGGCCGTCGACCACATGCTCGGCGGCTCCGGTGCCTCCGAGCAGCCCGACCGGCCCATGACGGTGATGGAGACCTCCATCACCAACCACATGCTCAACCGCCTGCTGGCGGAGTTCACGGCGTCGTTCACGCACATCGTCCAGCTGCAGCCCGAGCTCAGCGAGGTCGAGTACAACCCGCAGCTGGCCCAGGCCGCGGCCGGATCGGACACGGTCATGGTCGCCACGTACGCGATCGGGATCGGCAGCCGCTCCGGCGAGGCCACCCTCGTGCTGCCGTTCTCCTCGTTCGCGACGGCCTTGAACAACGCCGCCTCGCCGCACCTGTCGGAGTCCGCCCAGGCCAAGCGCCGGCGCGCCTTCGAGGCCCTCACCGAGCGGCTCACCCAGGTGCCGGTCGAGGTCGGGGTGCGGTTCTCCCCGCTCGAGGTCTCCTCCGAGGACCTGCTGTCCCTCGCCGTCGGAGACGTCCTCCTGCTGCGCCATCCCCAGGACGCGCCGCTGGAGGTCACCACCAACGACGTGGTGTTCGCCGACGCGATCGCCAGCAACCACCGACGCCGGCTCGCCGCCGCCATCGTGCCCACCCCGCTCGCAGCCCAGAAGGACACCGCATGACCGCCACCGTGGAGCACTCGCAGGCCTCCGAGACCGTCATCGCCGTCGTGGCGTCCGCCGCCCGCGCCGCCGCCGCCCTGGTGCCGGCGACGGTCGAGCTGGTGCCCGGCACGCCGGTCAGCGACCCCGACGCCGTGCTGCTGCCGGCCGAGGCGGCCGCGGCGGTCATCGCCCGGCTGTCGGGCGAGGTCAGCGGGGACGTCGTCCTCGTCGTCTCCGCCGAGATCGTCGACGCCCTGGCCAACTCGCCGGTCGGCCGGATGGACCTCGCCGCCGCGCTGCGCCCGGCCCTCGAGGCGGCCGCGGCCACCCTCGGCCGGGTCCGGGTGGACTCCGAGCGCGTCGAGGACCCGGACACCGCCATGGACGGACTGCGGGACAAGGGCATGTTCGTCGCCGTCCCCCTGCTGGCCGGCGGCAGCACCGTGGAGGCGGCCCTCGCCCTGCAGGTCACCCTCCCCCAGTCACGCACCCAGCGCGGCAGCCTCGACCTGCTGCGGCACGTGGCCATGGAGGTCACCGTCGAGATCGGCCGCACCCGCATGACCGTCGGCGAGCTGCTCTCCCTGCACCCCGGCGAGGTCGTCGAGCTCGACCGTGCCGCCAGCGCGCCGGCCGACCTGCTGGTCAACGGCACCCTCATCGCCCGCGGCGAGGTCGTCGTCGTCGACGAGGACTTCGGCCTGCGGATCAGCGAGATCGTCACCGACGCCGCCACCGAGCTGGGGAACCACTCGTGACCTGGATGGTCGTCCGGCTGCTGCTGACGCTGGTCTTCGTCGGGGGGGTGCTCTGGTTCGCCGCCCGGCTGGCGAAGAAGCGCGGACTCGGCCAGGGCAACGGCCTGATCGAGGTGGTCGCCCGGCAGCGCATGGGGCGGGCCAGCTCGGTCACCGTCGTCCGGATCGCCGGCCGGGTGCTGGTCGTCGGCGCCACCGAGGAGCAGGTCACCCTGCTCGCCGAGGTGGACAGCGACGCCGTCGAGGAGGCCGTCGAGGAGCGACGGGCTGCGCTGGCCCGGCCCGCGACCGCGACCGGTGCGCCGGCCAGCGGTGTGCTGGCCGGCTCGGTGTTCGACCGCGCCGGCTGGACGACGTTCGTGCAGCAGCTGCGGGAGCGGACGGTCCGCCGCTGATGACCTCCTCCTCTCCGAGCGCGGCGCGCGGCGCCCCGTTCGCCCGGCACGTGGGCCTGGTCCTGCTGCTGGTGGCGCTGCTCGGGGTCGTCCTCACCCTGCTGGCCGACTCCGCCTCCGCGGCACCCACGGCACCGACCGCGCCGACCGCCCCCACCGCACCGACGGTCCCGGCCGTCGACGGCGGGGTGGACATCTCCGTCGGCAACGGCAGCCCGAGCACCTCGATCACGCTCATCCTGGCGATCACCGTGCTGTCGGTGGCGCCGGCGGTGCTGCTGCTGGCCACCTCGTTCACCAAGATCATCGTCGTCCTGTCGCTGACCCGCAACGCACTGGGGATGCAGTCGGCGCCGCCGAACTCGGTGCTCACCGGCATCGCCCTGTTCCTGACGTTGTTCGTCATGGGTCCGGTCTTCTCCGACATCAACGAGGTCGCGGTCCAGCCCTACCTCGACGGCACGATGACGGTGTCGCAGGCCTACGAGACCGGCGTCGTTCCGCTCAAGGAGTTCCTGCTCGCCAACACCCGCGAGGACGAGCTGTCGCTCATGGTCGGCCTCTCCGGTGAGGAGGCGCCGGCCGACCGCGAGGCGGTCAGCATCACCACGCTCGTGCCGGCGTTCGTGCTCTCCGAGCTCAAGAGCGCCTTCATCATCGGCCTGGTCGTCTTCATCCCGTTCCTGGTGCTCGACATGATCGTCAGCGCCGCGCTCATGGCGATGGGCATGATGATGGTCCCGCCGGCGATGGTCTCCCTGCCGTTCAAGCTGCTGCTGTTCGTGGTGGTCGACGGCTGGGCGCTGATCACGACGGCGCTGGTCGGGAGCTACGGGTGATCGCGCATGACTGACGCCGACGTCACGGAGATCGCGGTCAAGACCATGCTGGTCGCCGCGAAGGTCGCCGCCCCGATCCTGCTGACCGCGCTGCTGGTCGGCTTCCTCATCTCGCTGTTCCAGGCGGCCACGCAGATCCAGGAACAGACGCTGTCCTTCGTCCCGAAGATGATCGCGGTCGCGATCGCCCTGCTGGTCACGGGCAACTGGGTGCTCTCCGAGCTGGTCAGCTTCACCGAGGGCCTGTTCGAGACGCTGCCCCGACTGCTCGACCGGACCTGAGCCACCCGTGGACCTCGAGGTCCCGGCCACGACGCTCGCGGCGCTGCTGCTCGGCACCGCCCGCGCGGCCGGTTTCGTCCTGCTGTCGCCGCCGTTCAACTCCCGGGCCATCCCGGCTCCGGTGAAGGGCGCGCTCGCCATGGCGCTCTCCGTGGCGCTGATGACCCGCATCGCCCCGGAGCTGCCCGAGCCGACCACCGGGTTCCTCGTCGTCGGCGCGGTCACCGAAGTGGTCGTCGGCGCCGCGCTGGGTTTCCTCGTCCAGCTGCTGTTCGCCGCCGTCCAGTACGCCGGTGACCTCATCGACATGACCGGTGGCTTCACGCTGCAGCCGGCCTACGACCCGATGTCGATGACCACCAACTCCGCCATCGGCCGGCTGCACCACCTGCTCGCGACGACGCTGCTGTTCACCAGCGGCGGTCACCTGCTCATCGTGCGCGGCTTCGCCACGTCCTACGAGGGGCTTCCGGTCGCCGGCGGCATCCCGACCGACCAGCTCGGGCAGGTGCTGATCACGGCGTTCTCGATGATGTTCCTGGCCGCGCTGCAGATCGCCGGGCCCATGGTGGCGGTGCTCCTGCTGGCCGACGTCGCCCTGGCGCTGCTCAGCAAGGCCGCGCCGGCGCTGAACATCTTCGCGTTCGGCTTCCCGGTCAAGATCATGCTGACGCTGACGCTGCTCGGCCTCACCTTCCCGCTGCTCCCGACGGCCCTCGACGAGCTGCTCGAGACCGCGACGCGGGCCATGGTCTCCCTGCGGAGCGGTTGACCCGTGGCCAAGGACGGTCCCGGTGGCGAGAAGACCGAGAAGCCGACTCCGAAGCGTCTCAAGGAGGCGCGCAAGGACGGCCAGATCCCGCGCACCCAGGAGCTGGGCACCTGGCTGGGCGCGGCGGCGGCGAGCGTGCTGCTGCCCGTGCTCGTCGGCAACGCCTTCGATGGGGTCGGCCGGCTGTTCGTCCAGATCGGCGTGGTCGCCACCCGGCCCGAGGCCAGCGCCCTGTCCGCGCTCTTCGGCCAGGCGCTGACCACGTTCCTGACGGCGCTGCTGCCGATGGCCCTCGGGCTCATGGTGGTCGGTGTCGTGGCCTCCGCCGCCCAGGGCGGGATCTCCGTGTCGGCCAAGCCGATGAAGCCGACGCTGAAGAAGCTCAACCCGTTCCCCGGGATCAAGCGGATGTTCGGCACCCACGGCATCTGGGAGGCCGCCAAGGCCGTCATCAAGACCGCCGCCCTGCTGACCGTCGTCATCGTGACCAGCGGCCGGGCGCAGGAGCTGGTCTCGGCGTCGGGCGCCCTGCCGCTCGCGGCCGTCGCCGAGACCTTCACCGACTCGGCGGTGCTCATGTTCCGGGTCGTCGCGGTCACCGGCCTGGTCATCGCGGTCGCCGACTACCTCGTGGTCCGCCAGCAGATCATGAAGAAGCTCAAGATGAGCAAGTACGAGATCCAGCAGGAGCACAAGCAGTCCGAGGGCGACCCGCACATGAAGGCGCAGCGTCGCGCCACCCAGATGGCGATGTCGCGCAACCGGATGATGAGCGAGGTCGCCACGGCCGACGTCCTGCTGGTCAACCCCACCCACGTGGCGGTCGCGCTCAAGTACCAGGCCGACCGCGGCGCCCCGCGGGTGGTCGCCAAGGGCGCCGACGAGATCGCCGCCACGCTGCGCGAGAAGGCCGCCGAGGCGCGGGTGCCGATGGTGCAGGACATCCCGCTCGCCCGGGCGCTGCACGCCTCCTGCGACATCGGCCAGGAGGTCCCCGCCCAGCTGTTCACCGCGGTGGCGCGGGTGCTGGCCTTCGTCATGCAACTGTCGGCCCGCGGCGTCCGCGGCGGGTTCCACCGGCCCGGTTTCGCCGCGCCGGACGTCGACGACCTCCCCGTGGCCGGCCGCCGCCGGCGCTGAGGTGCCCCTGGGGCGGGCGTGACGGGTGGGGCGGGCGACGTCCCGGCCGTGCCCCGCTCAAGCCGAACTGCCGATGAGTTCACTCGTGCACAAGGTGACGAAGGCGGCCGTCCCGATCGGCGTCGTCGCCATCGTCCTGATGCTGGTGGTCCCCCTGCCGGCCGCGGTCCTGGACCTGCTGCTCGGCCTCAACATCACCGCGTCGCTGCTCATCCTGCTGGTCGCCATGCAGATCAAGCGGCCCCTGGACTTCGCCGTCTTCCCGTCGCTGATCCTCATCGCCACGCTGCTCCGGCTGGCGCTCAACGTCTCCTCGACGCGGCTGGTGCTGACCGACGGCTACGCCGGCAAGGTCATCGAGGCCTTCGGGCACTTCGTGATCGGCGGCTCGCTGATCGTCGGTCTGGTGATCTTCGTGATCCTGACGATCATCCAGTTCGTCGTCATCACCAACGGTGCCGGCCGCGTCGCCGAGGTCGGTGCCCGGTTCACCCTCGACGCGATGCCCGGCAAGCAGATGGCCATCGACGCCGACCTCAACGCCGGTTTGATCAACGAGAAGCAGGCTCGCCGGCGGCGTTCCGAGGTCACCGCCGAGGCCGACTTCTACGGCTCGATGGACGGCGCGTCGAAGTTCGTCAAGGGCGACGCCATCGCCGCCATCATCATCACGCTGATCAACCTGATCGGCGGCATGGCCATCGGCGTCCTGCAGCTGGGCATGGCGCCCGGTGACGCCGTCTCCACCTACTCGCTGCTGACCGTCGGCGACGGCCTGGTCTCCCAGATCCCGGCGCTGCTGCTGTCCACCGCGACCGGCATCATCGTCACCCGCTCGGCCTCCGACGGGGACATGGGCAGCGACCTGCTCGCCCAGCTCGGCCGGTTCAAGCAGCCGGTGCGCATCGCCGGCGGCGCCGCGATCGCCCTGTGCCTGATCCCCGGTCTGCCCAAGCTGCCGTTCCTCGTCATCGGTGGGCTGTTCCTGCTCATGGCCGCCCGCATGCAGGAGACCCCGCTGGAGGACGACGACGCCGCGCCGGCCGCCGCCGCGGACGACGAGCCCTCCCCCGACTCCCCCGAGGCGATCGCCGAGAAGATGCGGGTGGACCCGCTGGAGCTCGAGGTGGCCTTCGACCTGGTCGACCTGGTCGACAGCGCGCGCGGTGGGGACCTGCTCGACCGCGTCAAGGCGCTGCGCCGGAAGGTCGCGATGGACACCGGGCTGGTCATCCCGCTGGTGCGCACGCGCGACAACCTGGACCTGCCGTCCTCGCAGTACGTCATCTGGCTCAACGGCGTCCCGGCCGCCAAGGGCATCTCGCCGGCCGGGACCGTGCTGGCCATCGGCGACGCCCTCGACGGGCTGCCCGGCAAGGCGACCCGCGAGCCGGTCTTCGGTCTGCCCGCCAAGTGGGTGCCGGTCGAACTGCAGCGGCAGGCCGAGATGGCCGGCGCCACCGTCGTCGACCGCTCCTCGGTCATCACCACCCACCTGGCCGAGGTCGTCCGGCAGCACGCCGCCGAACTGCTCGGCCGAGAGGACGTGCGGGTGCTCGTGGAGATGGTCCGCCGCACCCACCCGGTCGTCGTCGAGGAGCTCACCCCGACGCTGCTCACCCTGGGCGAGATCCAGCGGGTGCTGCACGGCCTGCTGGAGGAGAACGTCTCCATCCGCGACCTGGTGCGCATCTTCGAGGCTCTGTCGGTCCGGGCGAAGATCTCCACCGACGTCGACGGCCTGGTCGAGGCCGCCCGCGCGGCGCTCGGGTCGGCCATCAGCCACCCGTACGTCACGCCGGACGAGCGGCTGCACGTGCTCACCCTCGACCCCGCGTTCGAGCAGCGGCTCCTGGAGTCGGTGCGGCAGAGCGAGGGCGGCCAGGTGCTGGCGCTCGACGCCGGCACGGTCGACGCGCTCGTCAACGGGTGCACCGGCCTGCTCGGCGACGCCGAGCGGCTGGGCCTGTCCCCCGTGCTCGTGTGTTCCCCCCAGGTCCGGGCAGCCCTGTCCCGCCTGATGCGTCAGATCCTCCCCCGCCTGCCGGTGATCTCCTACACGGAGGTCTCCCGGACGGCCCAGATCGAGTCACTGGGAGTGGTGAACGGTGCCGTTGCCATCCGTTGAGGCCGCCTCGCGCGAGGCCGCCATCGCCGCAGCGCGCGAGAAGTACGGGTCGTCGGTCCGCATCGTCGGCATCCGCCGGGTCCGCTCGGGCGGGGTCATGGGCTTCTTCACCACCGAGCGCTTCGTCGCCGAGGTGGAGGAGGTCGCCCCCGCTCCCGCGGTGGAGCGCCGGCCGGCGTCCCGGGCCGAGTCCGCAGCCCGCATCGAGGCCGCGCTGCGTCGGGACCCCGTGCTGCCGGACCCGGTCGACGAGGTCGCCGGGCTGTTCGCCGGTGGTGCCGACGACGGCGTCGACCTGTACTCCCGCTCCTCCTGTCCGCGCAGCGACCGGCCCGCCGGGCGCGCCGCGGCCGGGCGCGCCGCGGCCGGGCGCGCCCCCCAGGCGTCGTCTCACGCCGCGCCGCCCCGGGCCGCGGCTCCGTCGTCGGCCGGGTTCCCGGCTGCGTCGGCTCCCCGGACCGCCGCGCCGCGCGTGACGCCGCAGCGCACGGCGGCTCCGGCCCCGGCCGCGGTGCTCGACGACGCCCCCCTCGCGCCGTCGCCGTTCACCGCCGCACTGGCGCAGATGGTGACCGCCGACATCGACGTCCGTGACGCCGTGGCCGAGGCGCTCGCCGCCACGCCCGCCGCCCACGCGCCGGTGCCCACGCCCGAGGCCGTGGTGCCGATGGCCGCACCGGCGCCCCCGCCGGTCGTCGAGGCGCCGAGCTGGGAGCCGCAGGCTCCGGTCGAGGAGTTCCTCGCGCCGGTGGAGGAGCAGCCGGTCGTCGCGGCTTCCCCGGCTCCGCCGGTCGCGGCCGCCCCGGCCGCGCCCGTAGCCGCGACCCCGGTCGTCGAGCCCGTCTCGCCGGACGTCCTGTGGGGTCCGGCCCCGACCGCCACCGTCGCGCCCCCGTCCCCGGTGGTCGAGCCGGTCGCCGTGCCCGTCGCCGTGACCGAGCCGGTCGCCGTGGTCGAGCCGGCCCCCGCGCCCGAGCCCGCCGCCGCACCCGAGCCGGTCCCCGTGCCCGTCCCCGAGCCCGAGCCGGTCCCCGTGCCCGAGTGGGTCAGCGAGCCGGACTTCACCACCGGGCCGATCACCTGCCGCGAGGAGGCGATCGCCGAGGTGCTGCGCGCGGCGCTGGCCCACGACACGTCCGACGCGGCGCTGACGCAACTGCTCCGCGGGGTGCTGGCCGGCTCCTCCGCGCCGGAGCACGTCGAGGCCCCGGCGTCTCCCGTCGACGACTACGACTACGCCTTCGCCGAGGCGCACACCGCCGAGATCCCCGTGTGGGTCGACGCCGACGCCGAGGCCGACGAGTGGGAGGTGGTCGCGGAGGTGCTCGCCCCGACCGCCAGCGACCCGGCCCCGCTGCCGATGGACGCCACCACCGTCCTGCCCCCGCTGTCGCTGCTGCCGCCGCCGGCGCCGGGCACCGCGCTCGCCGTCCCGCCCCTGCTCTCGCGACCGCCGGTGCCGCCGGCGATCCGCCGTCCGTCGGCCGCCGCGGGTCACCAGGTGGCCCGTGCCTCGGGCGGCCAGGGCGGCGGGCTCGCCACGGTCACCCGCCTGCCGGTGGACAAGCGCGCCGCGTCCTGGCGGCGGAGCGCGCCCATGGTGGTGACCTCGGTGCGCGAGCGCCCGCCGGTCGGGGGCGGTTCCGGCCCGGTCGTCGGCGCGGCCGAGGAGGCGGTCGTGTGCCGCCTGCTGGAGCTGGGCGTGCCCGAGCGGCTGCTCGGCGGCGACTTCCCCGCCGAGATCGCCCGCCGCGGCACCTACGCGGCGCTCACCCGCGCCCTGGCCGCCGGCCTGCCCACCGCACCGGCGCTGCCCAGCGGCCAGGGTGAGGTCCTGCTCCTCGTCGGTCCCGGCGTGGAGACCCTCGCCGCGGCGCGCTCGCTGGCCGCCTCCCTGCGACTGGACGGCGAGCGCCTGCAGTGGGCCACCCGTGGCGACCTCGCCGCGCTGGCCCCGCGCAGCAGCCGGGTGAGCAGCATCGAGGTCGCGCTCGAGCGCAAGCAGGAGGCCGACCGGTCCGGCACGCTGACGATCGTGGCGGTCGACGCCCCGCTGCGTGCCGGTGGCGGTGCCTGGCTGGAGCAGATGATCGCGGTCTTCGCGCCGGCCGGCGTCTGGGCCGTGGTCGAGGCCACCCGCAAGCCGGAGGACGTCGGTCCGTGGCTGGACGGGCTGGCCCGCGTGGACGCGCTGATGGTGCAGGACACCGACCTCACCGCTGACCCGGCCGCGGTCCTGGGCCGCACGACCACGCCCGTGGCCCTCCTCGACGGTGCCCGGGCGACCGCGCACCGCTGGGCGTCGCTGCTGTGCGAGCGGCTGGAGACCTCCGGGGCATGAGCCCGCTGCGGTGGGACGTGCTCGCGGTGGGGTTCCTGCTCGCGCTGCCGGTCATCGCGCTCGGGCTGCGGGGCGGCCTCTCCCTCGACGAGGTCGCCCTCCGGCTGCCGTGGTGCCTGGCCGCCGGATGGGGCGCGGTGGCGCTGCTCCGCTGGGCCGGGACACCCCGCCGTCCTCCCGCCGCCGCGGACCGCGAGCCCGAGCCGGAGCGGGAACTCCCCGTCCCCTGACCCGCTCCCGCGGTGTCGTGATTGCTGTTGCGGTCCTGCACGACCGCAGGAGCGCGCGAGACACCGCAAGAGCGCACGGCGCCGTCCACAGATCCGCCGAGTGCGGTCTCCGCGCAGAACTCCGAGGCCACGCTCGCCGGGTGAGCCAACTCGAGTCCTGGCGCGGCCTGCTGCGGCGTGCCGACGCCCTCGCCGAAGGGCTGTCGGACGGCGAACTGGCCCGGCTGGTCCGCCGCGGTGACCTCGAACGCCTCCAGCGCGGTGCGTACCTGGCCCCGGGAACGGACGTCGAGCGGCACCGCCTCGTGGTGGCCGCAACGGTCGCCGGGCTGCGCCGACCCGGCGTCGTCAGCCACACCTCGGCCGCGGTCCTGCACGGTCTGCCGCTCTGGGGCACATCCACGACCCGGGTGCACCTGATCCGCCGGCCACCCGCGGCGGGCAGCGGCAGTGCGCGCGTGCACCTCCACGTCGCCCGGCTCCCCGACGACCAGGTCACCGTCGTCGACGGCGTCCTCGTCACCGACGTCGCCCGCACGGTCGTCGACCTCGCGCGCACGCTCCCGTTCGAGCCGGCTGTCGTGGCCGCGGACGCCGCGCTCGCGGCCCGCACGGTCGTCCCCGCGTCACTGACCGCCTGCCTCGCCGACATGGGGCCGGTCCCGGGAGCGCGCCGGGCCGCCCGGGTGCTGCAGTTCGCCGACGGGCGGAGCGGGAGCGTCGGCGAGAGCCGGAGCCGCGTGCTGATCCGGCGGATCGGCCTCCCGGCACCGGAACTGCAGGTACGTGTGGAGCGCCCCGACGGCAGCGTCGTCGGCCGGAGCGACTTCGGCTGGCACGCGCAGCGGACGCTGGGCGAGTTCGACGGGCGGGTGAAGTACGGGCGACTCCTCCGGCCGGGTCAGGACCCCGGAGACGCGGTGTTCGAGGATAAGCTGCGCGAGGACGAGATGCGCGACGCGGGCTGGCAGATGGCCCGCTGGACGTGGGGTGACCTGGACCGGCCCGGGGTCGTGGGCGCGCGCCTGCACCGGGCCTTCTCCCGGGGCCCACGCGCCGCCTGAGCCCGCTCTTGCGGTCTCCCGCCCGCAGTTGCGGTGGTGCAACACCGCGGAAGGGGGCAGGAGACCGCAAGAGTCGGCCGGCGGGGTCAGCTGGGGAGGTCCTCCAGCATCTCGGTGACCAGGGCGGCGATCGGCGAGCGCTCCGAGCGGGTCAGCGTCACGTGCGCGAACAGCGGGTGCCCCTTCAGCTGCTCGACCACCGCGGCGATGCCGTCGTGCCGGCCGACCCGCAGGTTGTCCCGCTGGGCGACGTCGTGGGTCAGCACCACCCGCGACCCGGAGCCCAGCCGGGACAGCACGGTGAGCAGCACCCCGCGCTCGAGCGACTGCGCCTCGTCGACGATCACGAACGAGTCGTGCAGCGACCGGCCGCGGATGTGGGTCAGCGGGAGCACCTCGATGAGGTCACGGGAGGCGATCTCCTCGAGCACCTCCTTGGAGACCAGCGCGCCGAGGGTGTCGTAGACCGCCTGGGCCCAGGGCGACATCTTCTCGCCCTCGCTGCCCGGCAGGTATCCGAGCTCCTGGCCGCCGACGGCGTACAGCGGCCGGAAGATGACCACCTTCTTGTGCGCCCGGCGCTCCATCACCGACTCCAGCCCGGCGCACAGCGCCAGCGCCGACTTGCCGGTGCCGGCCCGCCCGCCGAGGGAGACGATGCCGATCTCCGGGTCCAGCAGCAGGTCCAGGGCCACCCGCTGCTCCGCCGAGCGGCCGTGCAGCCCGAACGCCTCCCGGTCGCCGCGCACCAGCCGCACCTGCTTGTCGGGGGTGACCCGCCCGAGCGCCGAGCCGCGGGAGGACAGCAGCACCAGCCCGGTGTGCGGCGGCAGCTCGGCCGCGGCCGGCACGAACACCTCCCCGGACTCGTACAGCTCGTCCAGCTCGGCGTCGTCCAGGGACAACTCCGCCATCCCCGTCCAGCCGGCGTCGACGGCGTCCAGGGCCCGGTACTCGTCGGTGTCCAGGCCGACGGCCGCCGCCTTGACCCGGAGCGGGACGTCCTTGGTGACCAGGCAGACGTCGTGGCCCTCGGCGCGCAGGTTGAGCGCGACGACCATGATCCGGCTGTCGTTGCTGTCGTTGCGGAAGCCGGCCGGGAGCACTGCCGGGTCGCTGTGGTTCAGCTCGACGTGGAGCGTGCCGCCCTCCTCCCCCACGGGCACCGGCGCGTCCAGCCGGCCGTACTGCACCCGCAGGTCGTCGAGCATGCGGAGGGCCTGTCGGGCGAACCAGCCGAGCTCCGGGTGGTTGCGCTTGTCCTCGAGCTCCCCGATCACGACGAGCGGGAGCACCACGTCGTTGTCGCCGAGGCGCAGCAGCGCGGCGGGGTCGGAGAGCAGGACGGAGGTGTCGAGGACGAACGTGCGGCGAGTACTCACGAGTCGACTCCCGTGGGGCGCGGTGCGCGCCCCGGCTCGAAGGTGGCCGGGTCCCGGCGCAGGGGCCGGGCTCCGGCCCCCCTGGTCGACGAAGACGTCTGCACCAACCGGGCCTCCCGTGGACGACGAGGTGTGCTCGTCCTCCACCTCGGACGGTAGGCCCGGGAGGTGACAGGAACGTGTCCGTCCGGAGGCGTGTCCCCCTATCGGGGCACCATCCGGCTCATCCGTCCCAGGGCCGGCGGCGCGGCCGGACGGCGACCAGCGCCCATCCGAGCGGCACCAGCAGCACCGGCCACTGCAGGGCGAGGTCCCCCACCCACCAGATGCCGCCGACCAGCAGCACCGCCAGCCACCCCGCCGTCCACAGGCCGAGGTCGCGGGCCTCCTCCGAGGTGCGCCGCGCCATGCCTCAGACGGCCTGCAGCTCTCGGGTGACGGCGGCCGGTGTCAGCGGCTCGTCGAGCAGCCGGACGAAGCGGTCGGCGACCGGCTGGCCGGCCGGGCGGGCGTCCAGCCAGGTCGACAGCAGGTCGAAGCCCTCGACGTAGGTGGTGATGTAGGCGCGCCACAGCGGGTGGGTGAGGAACCGCAGCTGCTGGCGGGCGCGGTCGGCGCTCACCAGCGACCACCGCTGGATGTACGCGGCCACCTCGTCGGCGTCCGCACCCCGGTCGTGCAGGAGGACGGCGGCGTCCTGGCGCACCCGGTTGAGCGGCGCCACCGCGGCGGCGACCCGCTCGGCCAGGTGCCCGTCGAAGCGCAGCCCGAGGTCGGCGAGCACCTCGGCGGCCCACGGCCCCCACCCCTCGCCGATCGAGGCCTGCACCCCGAGGTCGGCCAGCCCCTCGGCCATGAGGCACTCCGGCGTGTTGACCAGGAAGACCGTGTGCTCCAGCCGCGCGGCGCGCTCGACCAGCCCCTGCTCCTTGCGGCAGTGCTCGGTGTGGTGCCCGGGGTAGGACTCGTGCGCGACGAGGTGCGGCAGCTGGCCCAGCCGGTGCGGGAGGTCGGCGTTGATCGCCACCCGGGAGCGGTAGTCGCCCTCGTAGTAGTTGAACCCCGACCACGGCTTGTCGGTGACCACCTCGTACCGCACGGTCTCCGCCTCGGGCAGCCCGTACTCCCCGCGCACCCGGTCGCGCAGCGCACTGGACAGCGCCTGGACGGCGTCGGCCAGCCGGTCCGGCGGGCACTCCTCGCGCCGCCGGTGCGCGGCGTACCGCTCGGTCAGCGGGCCGGTGCCGGGCAGCAGCGCGTCGAGCTCGGCGTGCGCGGCGGCGTAGGCCGCCGGGTCGCCCAGCGTCAGCTCGACCTGGAAGTAGCTGGCGACCTCGTCGAGGAAGGCGACCGGCTCGCCGCTCATCTTCCGGGCGCTGCACTCCAGGCCGGTCAGCTGACCGTGCAGGAACTCGGCGCGGTCGGCCGGCAGCTCCGCGGCCGCGAGTTCGCCCAGCAGCTCCCGCGCCCGCTCGCGCAGCCCCTGCGGCGTGGGCGCCGGCTCGTCCTCGACCTCGGCGCGGATCCGGCGGTCGCCGGTGTAGGCGTCGACGAAGCCGGACTCCAGGCGGTCGAACCGCAGGCCCAGCCGCACGTACTCCAGGGGGACGTCGAGAGGTCGGGCCGTCACGGCGGTGAGTTTCTCAGCCGCCGAAGCGCCGGTGCCGGGCGGCGTAGGCTCGCAGCGCGCGCAGGAAGTCCACGCGCCGGAAGTCGGGCCAGTAGACGTCGGTGAAGTGGAACTCCGAGTGCGCGGTCTGCCAGAGCAGGAAGCCGGACAGCCGCTGCTCGCCGCTGGTGCGGATCACCAGGTCGGGGTCGGGCTGCCCGCGGGTGTAGAGGTGCTCGGCGATGTGCTCGACGTCGAGCACCCCGACGAGCTCGTCGAGCGTCGTCCCCCGTTCGGAGTGCTCGGCGAGCAGCGAGCGGACGGCGTCGGCGATCTCCCGCCGTCCCCCGTAGCCGACGGCGAGGTTCACCGTGGCCCCCGGCCGGTCCCGGGTCTCCTCCTCCGCCTGCTTGAGGACGGCGACGGTCTCGGCCGGGAGCAGCTCGAGCGCGCCCACCGGACGCAGCTGCCAGCGCCGGCCGGGAGCCGCGAGGTCCTCGGCGACCCCCTCGATGATCCGCAGCAGCGGCACCAGCTCCGGCTCGGGGCGGGAGAGGTTGTCGGTGGAGAGCAGGAAGAGGGTGACCACCTCGACGCCCGCCTCGTCGCACCAGCCGAGGAAACCGGCGATCTTGTCCGCGCCGCGGCGGTGGCCGGCGTTGGGGTCCTCGAGCCCGATGGACCGGGCCCAGCGGCGGTTCCCGTCGACGATCACCCCGACGTGGCGGGGCACCTCGGCGTCCTCCAGCTGGGCGGCCAGCCGCCGCTCGTACACCCCGGTGAGGACGTCGCGAACCCACTGTCGCACCCCCACAGGGGTCACCCTAGGCCCGCGTCCGGGAGCCGCGCCGACCCGGTCGACGACACCGGCGCCCCGCCCGGCCGCAGCGGGACGGGGCGCCGGGGCACCCGTGGACGTGGCGGTCAAGCGCGCGACCAGGCCGCCACCCAGTCGACCTGCACGTGGCCCGCGGCGCCGGAGCTCGGGGCGCCGCCGTCGAGCGCGGTCTCGGTCTGGAGCACCCAGCGCATCGGGTCGGTCGGGATGGCGCTGCGGTCGGTGGTCGACTGCGCCTGGCCGTCGAGGATGAAGGTGACGCTGTCCGGCGTCCACTCGATCGTCGCGGTGTGCCAGTCGGTCATCGACGCACCCGTGTTCATGTGCCACGCGTTGCGCGACGGGTTGCCGGTCACGTCGTGCGCGAAGCCGCTGATCGTGCTGTCGAGGTCGGCCTCGGGGAAGTCGATCTCACCCTGGCTCCAGTCGTCGTTGGACGGCCACAGCAGCCAGGCGATCTTGTAACCGGGCACGTCGTCGGCGCGGAAGCGCACCGAGTACCGGCCGTAGAGCTGGCCGTCCCAGGCCTGGCCGTCGATGGCCGGCGTGAGCGCCGCGACCTGGGCCCCGCCGTTGCCCGAGTGCAGGTTCTTGTCCACCACGCCGCCCGACACGCTGACCACGGCGTCGCTGTTGTACGTGCCGTTGCCCGAGGTGTCCTGCGACCCGTCGTAGCCGGACCAGCCCGGGTAGACGGAGTCGAACTGGCCGAGCGCGGCGTCGCGGGTGAAGTCCTCGGCGAGCACCAGGTTCCAGCCCGGGAGGTCCTGGGCCGGGACGGCACTGCCGGAGGTCACGACCGGCGCCGGGGGCGCGACCGGAGCGGGTGCCGGCACCGGCGCGGGGCGCTGGGTCGTCTGCGCGGCGGAGCGGCTCGTGCTCGGGGCGGACGCGGCGGACCCGGTCGACGTCGAGCCCCTCTCCGCGGTCTCGGACGCCGGCGTCTCGACCGGCGGGGGCACGACCTCGGTCGACTGCGTCGGCGCGGGCGTGGTGGGAGTCGCACCCTGCGCCAGGCGCCAGGAGGACTCGCGGGAGTCCCGCGACGCCCGGTCGCCGGCGACCGCGCGGGCGCTGGTCTCCGCCGGAGCGGCGGTGGCGGCCGACGACGACTGCTCGACGGAGACGGCTTCATGGCTGACGACGAGGCCACCTCCGACGGCGCTGGTGATCACGCAAGCCGAGAGCAGGCGACGGGCGAGGAAGAATTTGAGAAACATCGACGAGGACGGTAGCGGTGTGTGAGCAGGTGAATACCAAGCGATCAACTCGGTAGCGCGTCGTGGCGTAGCAGCAGCGTCCGCGTGCTGAGCGTGACCACCGTGGGTGAAAGCGCAGGTCATGAAGGGATAACGCGTGACGGACCGGTCCCACTGGAAAACCGTCTCCCGGAGCGGTGCCGGGTCCCAGCAGCCCCGTTCGCGACTTCCGTCACAGTCGCCCCAGTGTCCCGCCAGTCACACCGGTCACACGCGCCCCGGCAGTGACGGCCGAGCAGGGCGGGGACCCCGGTTCGCCACCCGGCCCGGTCACCTACGGCTGCGTAACCTCGGGTGCATGAGCGCTTCCCCCCAAGGTCGCGAACCGGTGCGCATCGAGGCGGACGGTGCCGAGCTCGAGGCCCCGCGCACGGAGGCGGTCTCGACCGTCCTCCAGGAGGGCGAGCGGGTCGAGCGGACCTGGACCGCCGAGGACTTCGACGACGCCGACTGGGACCACCCCGACACCCGGCCGCGGATGCGCGGCTGGCTGCACCTGTTCGCCTTCTTCGGTGCCGTCGTCGCCGGCGCCGTCCTCGTGCCGCTGGCCTCGGTGCTCGGCGCGCGCTCCGGCTTCTCCATCGCCGTCTACTGCCTGACGATCTGCGGGCTGTTCGGCATCAGCGCGCTCTACCACCGCCGCCGCTGGTCACCGCGCGGCTGGAAGATCATGAAGCGGCTCGACCACTCGATGATCTTCCTGTTCATCGCCGGCACGTACACGCCGTTCGCGCTGCTGGCCGTCGACCAGCCGACCGGTCTCTGGATCCTCGCCGGCGTCTGGGCCGGCGCCCTGGCCGGGGTCAGCCTCAAGCTGACCTGGCCGACCGCCCCGCGGTGGGTGGGGGTGCCGCTCTACATCGGGCTGGGCTGGGTGGCGGTCTTCATCCTCACCGACATCCTGCACATCGCCGGCGTGGCATCGCTGGTGCTGCTGGCCGTCGGCGGCGTCCTCTACACGGTGGGCGGCGTCGCCTACGCGCTCAAGAAGCCCAATCCCTGGCCGGGCGTCTTCGGCTATCACGAGGTCTTCCACGCGATGACCGTCGTGGCCGCGCTCTGCCACTACATCGCCGTCTACTTCGCGATGTACAACAGCCCGTTCCTGGGCTGAGAAAGGACCCCCTCCTCCCCACCCCTCGCACGCTCGGGGCGGTGCCCTGGAGGGGGCCGGTCAGGCCGTCCGGAGATCGGCGGCGGGGAACGGCGGACGGTCGTCCAGCCGCACCGACAGCCGCCCGGCGGCCCGCCAGGCGCGGGCCACGACGTCGCGGTCGCCCTCGGTGACCAGGTTGCCCATCACCCGCAGGGCGACCGTCATCAACGCCCGCGACCGCATGCCCGCCGGCCCGGCGGCCGGGAGGAATCGCGGCACGGTCAGCAGGCCGGCCAGCCGACGGGCGATGGAGAACGCGTCGCCGTAGTGCCGGCGCAGGGTGGCCGGCCAGGCGAGCGACCAGTCGTCCTCGTCGAGCAGCCCGGCGATGCTCCGGCCGGTCTCCAGGCCGTAGTCGATGCCCTCGCCGTTGAGCGGGTTCACACAGCCCGCGGCGTCCCCGATCAGCGCCCAGTTGCGCCCGGCGACGTTCGACACCGCGCCGCCCATCGGCAGCAGCGCCGAGGCCGGCGCCTCCACCGGCCCGTCCAGCCGCCAGTCCTCGCGGCGGGCGTCGGCGTAGACCTCCAGCAGTGCCTTGAGCTGCACCCCGGCCGGACGGCGGGCGGTGGCCAGCGTGCCGACGCCGAGGTTCACCTGCCCGGACGCCGCCCCGAGGGGGAACACCCAGCCGTACCCGGAGAGCAGCTCCCCGGCGCCTCCGCGCAGCTCCAGGTGGGAGGAGATCCACTCGTCGTCCGCCCGCCCGGAGCGCACGTAGCCGCGGGCGGCGACGCCGTAGGCGGTCTCCCGGTGCCACTCCCGGCCGAGCACCCGCCCCAGCGGGGAACGGACGCCGTCGGCGACGACCAGCCGCCGGCACGCCACGGTGACGGTCTCGTCGTCGGGCAGCTCGAACACCACGCCGGTCACCCGGTCCCCGTCGCGCTCCACGTCGACGGCTCGGGCGCCGTCCAGCGGAACGGCGCCGTGGGCCAGGGCGACCTCGCGGATGCGGGCGTCGAGCTCGGTGCGCGGCACGGCGCTGCCGTGGTCGGGGAACTCCCCGCCGGGCCAGGGCAGCTGCCACTCCCGACCGAAACCGGCCGCCCGCAGCCCGCGGTTGCGGGCGCGGGCGCGGGCCCAGTCCCCCAGGCCCAGGTGGTCGAGCTCGGCCATGGCGCGCGGCGTCAGTCCGTCGCCGCAGGTCTTGTCGCGCGGGAAGGCCGCGGCGTCGGCGAGCACGACGTCGTGCCCGGCCCGGGCCGCCCAGGCCGCGGCGGCCGAGCCCGCGGGGCCGGCTCCGACGACGAGGACGTCGGTCGCGGTCGGGAGCTCGGCGCCGGCGGTCACGCCCCCAGTGTCCCTGGTCGCGACGACGGCCCGGCGCGCGCCGCTCAGCCGAAGAGCGGGAAGCGCTCCGCGGCCGTCCCGATCTCGGCCCGGTCCGCCGCGGTCAGCGGCTCGCGTCCGGTGCCGCGGCGGGCCGCGGTGACGCCGTCCCACGACGCGGGCAGCGGCCCGCCGAGCAACCCCTCGAGCACCCGGCGGACCTCGGCCAGCGGCGCCGCGCCCGGCCCCGGCCGGTCCAGGTGGAGCACCAGGTCGAGGTGGTGGACCGCGGCCTCGACGACGAGCGTGGACAGCAGGTCGGCGACGGTCAGGGTCGAGCCCTGGGTGCGGACGACGGCGTCGGGCGCCACCCGCCCGGCCGCCACGACGACCGCCGCCGAGGCCTCCGCGTAGCGCCGCTGGACCGCGCCGAACCCGCCCTGCACGCTGGCCGCCACCCGGGTGCTCCACAGCTCGTCCTCGTCGTCGGGCGCCGGCGGACGCCAGGACCGCCAGTAGTCGACGGCCGTGGTGTCCGCCGGGCCCGACGCCGGCGTGTTGAGCGCGACCAGAGCCCGCCGGGCGTCGCTGAGCAGGTGGAACCCGAGGTCCACCGGCGTCCAGCCGGCACAGCCGGTCGGCTGCCAGCCCTCCCCGGCGCTCAGCGAGGAGAGCACCTCGGTGAGGTCGGGATAGGCGGTGCGCAGCAGGTCCAGCGGCTCGGGCACGCCGCCAGCCTGGCACCGCTCACTCGGGCCGGGGACCCCGCGCGCGCACCTCCTCGACCGCGGACATGGCGTCGCGCAGCTCGCCGAGCCAGGACTCCGCGTGCTGGCCGACCAGCCGGACGGCCCACACCAGCGCCTCGGAGCGCGACCGGGCGACGCCGGCGTCGACGAGCGTGTCGAGGACGAGCCGCTCGGGCTGGCGCAACCGGGTCATCACGGGGACCGAGAGGTTGGTGAACAGCTCGTGCTCGTCCCCGCACGCCGCACCCCAGGCGACCGAGCGGCCGTAGCGCTCCTGCGCGGCGTCGGCGATGGCCATGCGCTGCTCACGGGTCTCCTCCCGGAACCGGGAGATCCGGCCGGCGCGGGCGGCCGCGGGGTCGCCCTCGCCCGGCGAGGGCTCGGCGAGCGTGCCGACGACGGTGATCTCGTCCCGGTCGATGCTGAGGTCCACCGGGCCGGTGAACCAGCCGTCCGGGAGCCGGCCGGCGAACCAGCCTGCGACCTCGGCGCGCTCCACCGGGGGCGGCGCCTCGGGCCCGCGACCCCGGCCGCCCGGTCCACGGCCGCGGAACCCGCCGCCGCGAAAGCCCCCGCGCATGCCCGCGAACGGCGAGTCGGAGAAACGATGGTGGTGTCCGTGCACGACGGCCTCCCTCAGCGTGGTGATTACACGCTTACACGGTAAGACCGTCAGCGGTCCTCAGGAAGGGTTCATCGCTCCGCCCAGAGCGGACACCCCCGTCACCGGGGCGGAGCAGACGAAGCCCCGGCAGACGTAGGCGGCGGGCCGGCCGTCCACGAGCGGGCGCCCCGCCAGCAGCGGCACCCCGGGGGCGTCGGGCTCGCCCACGACGACGACCGCCCCGGGGCTGGTGGACGCCCGCGCGGCCGCCGCGAGGGCGTCGCGCTCCGGCCCGGCCGGCCCGCTGACCGCGACCTCCAGCGGGCCGGCCAGCAGCGCCTCCCCGACCGCCGCCGCCCAGCCGGCCGCCCGGGGCGCCTGGGCGACCAGGGCCGCCAGCGACCCGACCGCCGCCTCGCCGAGCTCCCGGTGTCGCGGCGACCCGGCCAGCGCCGAGTACGTGACGGCGGCGCCGGCCACGGCCGCGATGCCGGCCGGCGTCGGGCCGTCGGCCGGGTCGAACGGCCGGTGCACGAGCGCCTCGGCGTCGGAGGCGGTGTCGTGCCAGCCGTCGGCGTCCACGAACTGCTCCGCGACGACGTCGAGCAGGTCGCCGGCGAGCTCCAGCCACCGCCCCTCCCCCGTGGCCTGGTGCAGGGCGAGCACCCCCTCCGCGAGGTCGCCGTAGTCCTCCAGCACGCCGGCCGGCGTCCCGGCCAGCCCGTCCCGGGACGCCCGTCGCAGCCGCCGGTCCACCCAGTGCGTGGAGGCGACAAGCTCCGCGGCCCGGCGGGCGGCGGCCACCGACCCGTCGTCCCCGGTGAGGACGCCGTGCTCGGCGAGCGCGGCGACGGCCAGCCCGTTCCAGGCGGTGACGACCTTGTCGTCCCGAGCCGGCTGCGCCCGCCGGGCCCGGACGGCGGACAGCCGCTCGCGCACCGAGGCGAACCGGGCCGGGTCGTCCGGGATGCGGGCCAGCTGCAGGGTCGACGTCCCGTGCTCGAACGTGCCGCGCTCGGTCACGGCGAACACCTCGGCCGCCCAGCGGGCGTCGTCCGCGCCGAGCGCCTGGGTCAGCTGCGCCGGCGTCCACACGTAGGTGAGCCCCTCGACGCCCTCGGTGTCGGCGTCGAGCGCGGAGGCGAAGCCGCCCTCCGGCGTGCCCAGGTCCCGGACGAGGAAGGCGGCGGTCTCGTCGGCGACCCGCCGGGCCCACCCCTCACCCGTCGCCCGCCAGAGGTGCACGTAGACGCGCAGGAGCAGCGCGTTGTCGTAGAGCATCTTCTCGAAGTGCGGCACCACCCACTGGCCGTCGACGGAGTAGCGCGCGAACCCGCCGGCGAGCTGGTCGTGGATGCCGCCGCGGGCCATCGCCTCCAGCGTGCCGCGGGCCATCCGCAGCGCCTCGGCGTCGCCGGTGCGGGCGGCGTGGCGGAGCAGGAACTCCAGCACCATCGACGGCGGGAACTTGGGCGCTCCGCCGAAGCCGCCCCACCGCTCGTCGTAGCTGCCGGCCAGCGAGTGCGCCGCGGCGTCGAGCGCCTCCGGCCGCAGCGGGTCCGGGGCGCCCAGTTCCAGCCGCGCGGAGATCGCCCGCACGATCCGCCCGCTGGCCTCCTCCAGCTCTGCGCGCCGCGTCGTCCAGGCGTCGGTGACCGCGGCCAGGACCTGGCGGAAGGCGGGCATGCCGGGCGCCGGGCGGGGCGGGTAGTAGGTGCCGCAGTAGAACGGCTCGCCGGCGGGGGTGGTGAACACCGTCATCGGCCAGCCGCCGTGCCCGGTGAGCGCCTGGGTGGCGGCCATGTAGACGCTGTCGACGTCCGGCCGCTCCTCGCGGTCGACCTTCACGCAGACGAAGTCGGCGTTCATCTGTGCCGCGGTCGCCTCGTCCTCGAAGGACTCGTGCGCCATGACGTGGCACCAGTGGCAGGCCGCGTAGCCGACCGACACCAGCACCGGCACGTCCCGCTCGCGGGCCTCGGCGAACGCCGCCTCCCCCCACTGCCGCCAGTCGACCGGGTTGTCCGCGTGCTGCAGCAGGTAGGGGCTGGTCGCCCCGGCGAGTCCGTTGGGCACGGGCCCTGCCTACCCGCGCGCCTCGCGGGCACGCCCGGACTCGCCGCCCTCGCCCTCGTCGGGCTCGCGCTCCTTGCGCCGGAGCAGCCACGAGGTCGCGCCCAGCAGCAGGACCAGCACGCCGAGGACGGCGATCTCGATGATCCGGTCGGTGAACTCGGCGCCGCGCCCGACGACGCCGGCGGCCTCCACCGACAGCACGACGATCTCCTTGATCGACGCGATCACCCCGATGACGAGGAACGGCTCGGCGACCAGCTCCCGCTTCTCCACCGTCGTCCGGACGGCGAACAGCAGCTCCACCACGATGAAGACCAGCAGCAGCACGTCGAGCAGCTCGAGCATGGGCGCCTGGGAGAAGTCGGTGAACACCGACCAGGTGGTCCGCCCGGCGAGGGCCAGCAGCACCAGCGCCGCCACGACGAGCAACAGCGCGATGCCGGTGTAGACGACGTTCTCGGCGAACTCGAGTGCGCGGGTGCCGGCCTGCCCGAGGTTCGACCGGGGCGGCCGCTGCTCCGGGTCGTCCCGGCGGGGGCTCATGCGGGAATCGTGGACCACCGCGGAGTCCGCGGGCAGGTACCGGCAGCCAGGTCCCCCACTCGGGTGGCCCTAGCACGATCTGCCCGCCTTGCGCAGGAGCCACGCCCGGTGGGCTTGGCGGTTGTTGCCGTTCCGATGCGAACTTCTTCGTCGAGTCGACGTGTCGACAGGTCTATCTCCGTCTCGGCGTGTCGGCGGATGCTGCCGACGGCGCACACCAAGGAGGCCCGCCATGAACCGGTCCCGTTCCCGTTTCTTCGTCCTCGCCGTCTCGGTCCTGGCCCTGCTGGGGGTGATCACTCCCGCCGCGGCGGCCGCGAGTCCCTACTGCGGCATCACCTGGGGGTCGCAGGCCAAGTCCCTGCACCCCTACGACCCGGGGCACAACTTCGTCGACGACGTCCGGGCCGGCCGGCACACGTGCTACGACCGGCTCGTCGTCGACATCGCGGAGGTGGGCGGCTTCGACGCCTACAACGTCCGCTACGTGCGCGCCGTGACCCAGGACGGCAGCGGGGCCGTCGTGCCGCTGCGGGGCGGGGCCGCGCTGCAGATCACGGTGGGGGCGACCGGTCACGACGATGCCGGGCGGCCGACGTACTCACCCCGCAACCGGCGGGAGGCGGTGGACGTGGCCGGCTTCAGCACCTTCCGTCAGGTGGCCTGGCTGGGCTCCTTCGAGGGCCGCTCCGACCTCGGCCTCGGCGTCCGGGCGCGACTGCCGTTCCGCGCCTTCGTGCTCGAGGGCAGCTCCGCCCACGTCGACCGGCTCGTCATCGACGTCGCGCACCGCTGGTAGCCCGTCGCACCGACGACGGCCGTCCGGTCAGGCCCGCGGGGGCTCCGGACGGCCGTCGTCGCGGCGCGGCGGCTCGATGGCCAGGGGGGCCCGGCGGAGCGTGTCCAGCAGCTCCTGCCCGGGCTCCGGCCGCGGCTCGAGCAACTCGGCCGGGGTGTCGGGGACGACGACCCGCGGCTCGTCGTCGTCCTCGGGGTCGAAGCTGGGCGGGATGCGCTTGAGGTGCCGCGACATCGACTTGACCAGCAGCGCGGTGGCGATGAGCAGCAGGAGGATGAGCAGCAGCCCCAGCGGGCCGGCCTTGCCGACGTCGGAGGGGAGCTGGTCGGCGGCGAGCACGGCGGTGGTCACGGGACGGTCACCTCACAACGGACACCGGCGAACAGGTCGTCCTCCGGCAGGGGCGAGTCGACCACCGAGCGCGCCAGTTCGTAGTCCTCGGTCGGCCAGACCTGCTGCTGCACCTCCAGCGGGCAGGCGAACCAGCGGCCGTTCGGGTCGATCTGCGTCGCGTGCGCGATGAGCGCGGCGTCCCGGACGGCGAAGTGGTCGGCGCAGTGCACCTTCGTGGTGACCCGGTGGGAGATGTCGCGGTCCGGGTCCCAGTTCTCCAGCCACTCCGCGTAGGGCGACTCCGCGCCCGAGGCGATGATCGCCTCGTGCAGCGCCCGCGTGCGGGGCAGCGTGAAGCTCATGTGGTAGTAGAGCTTGAGCGGCTGCCACGGCTCGCCGAGCTCGGGGTAGCGGTCGGGATCCCCGGCGGCCTCGAACGCGTGCACCGAGATCTCGTGGGTCTTGATGTGGTCGGGGTGCGGATAGCCGCCGCGCTCGTCGTAGGTCGTGATGACGTGCGGCTTGAACCGGCGGATCAGCTCCACCAGCGGGGCCGCGGCCTCCTCGGTGGGCACCAGGGCGAAGCAGCCCTCCGGCAGCGGCGGCAGCGGGTCGCCCTCGGGCAGGCCGGAGTCGACGAAGCCGAGGAACTCCTGTTCGACGCCGAGGATCTCCCGGGCGCGGTCCATCTCCTCGACCCGGATCTGCGGCAGGCGCTCCCACACGTCGGGGCGGTCCAGCGCCGGGTTGAGCACCGAGCCGCGCTCACCGCCGGTGCAGGTCGCCACCATCACGCGGACGCCCTCGGCGACGTACTTCGCCATCGTCGCGGCGCCCTTGCTCGACTCGTCGTCGGGGTGGGCGTGCACGGCGAGCAGGCGCAACGGGGCTGCATCGGTCACCCGGACATCATCCACCGCCCGCGGGGGCCGCCGCCGCTCCCCGGCCCCACGATCGGGTGGACGTGGTGCTCGTCACGCTCCGACCCGCTACCGTTCCGCAACTCGACCGCCGATCCGCGTGGAACACCCGCGCCACCGGCGGTGTTACGTTGACCGTTCTGAACGCGGCCGTTTCCCCGTGCGGGGGGACGGCCACCGACTTTTCAGGAGCACCGCCGTGTCCACCCCCACTGACGAGCAGAACCCGGGCGTCTGGCTGACCCAGGAGGCCCACGACCGGCTGAGGGCCGAGCTCGACCAGCTGGTGGCGGGCCGCCCGGCCATGGCCGCCGAGATCAACGCCCGCCGCGAGGAGGGTGACCTCCGCGAGAACGGCGGCTACCACGCCGCCAAGGACGAGCAGGGCAAGCAGGAGGCCCGCATCCGGCAGCTGGAGGACCTGCTGCGCAAGGCGCGGGTCGGCGACGCTCCGACGACGGCGACGCACGCCACCACCGGCACGGTCATCACCATCCGGTTCCAGGGCGACGACGAGACCGAGAAGTTCCTCCTCGGCTCCCGCGAGATCGTCGGGACCACCGACCTGTCGGTGTACTCCCCGGAGTCGGCCCTCGGGGCGGCCATCATGGGCGCGAAGCCCGGCACGACGGTGACCTACCAGGCGCCCAACGGCCGCGACATCACCGTCGACGTCGTCGCCGTCGAGCCCTTCGTCCCCTGACCGGGGCGGTCCGCATGGGCCGGCCGGCGCGGTCCCGGCGCGTGGAGAACACCGGGTTCGAGTGCGTGTACTGCCACGCCCCGGTTCCGGCCAACACCGACGGGCACTACCGCAACCACTGCCCGCTGTGCCTGTGGTCGCTGCACGTCGACGACCTGCCCGGCGACCGGGCCAGCGAGTGCCGGGCGCCGATGGAGCCGATCGGGCTCGTGGAGAAGTCGGGGAAGGGCTGGCAGGTGGTCCACCGCTGCACGGTGTGCGGTCACCGCCAGCCCAACCGGCTGGTCCGCGAGGGCGAGTCCCCCGACGACCTCGACGTCGTCCTCGGACTGCCCTGGCTGTGAGGCCGCCGTCCTCCCGGGCCTCGGCACTGCGGGCGTTCCTCGCGCACTGACGGTCCGGTAGGACCCGCGGTGCGCGAGGAACACCCGCACCGGGTGGTCAGGAGGCGGGCAGCAGCCCGCGCCGGCGGAGCAGCGGCGTCGGGTCGGCGTCGCGGCCGCGGACGGCGCGGAAGGCCGCCAGCGGGTCGACCGACCCGCCCACCGCAAGCAGGCGCTCGCGGAAGACGTCGCCGTTCTCCCGACGCAGCCCGCCGTTCTCGCGGAACCACTCGACGGTGTCGGCGTCGAGCACCTCCGACCAGATGTAGGAGTAGTACCCGGCCGCGTAGCCCCCGGCGAACACGTGCTGGAAGTACGTCGTGCGGTACCGCGGCGGCACCAGGTCGTAGGCGACGCCGGCGGCCTCCAGCGCGGTCCGCTCGAACTCCGCCGGATCGCCGATCTCGGTCTCCGGGGTGATCCGGTGCCAGGCCTGGTCCAGCAGGGTGGCCGCCAGGTACTCGAGCGTCGCGAAACCCTCACCCCAGAGCTGGGCCCCCTCGATGGCCTCGACGACGCTGGCGGGCAGCGGCTCGCCGGTCTCGACGTGCCGGGCGTAGCCGCCGAGCACCTCGGGCCACAGCGCCCACATCTCGTTGACCTGGCTGGGGAACTCGACGAAGTCCCGCGGCACGCTGGTCCCGGCGAAGCGCGGGTAGGTGACCGCGGAGCTCAGCCCGTGCAGCGTGTGCCCGAACTCGTGGAACAGCGTGGTGACCTCGTCGAGCGTGAGCAGCGTCGGCTGCCCGTCGGCGGCCCGCGTGACGTTGAGGTTGTTCACCACGACCGGCCGGGTGTCCAGCAGCCGCGACTGGCTGACGAAGGAGCTCATCCACGCGCCGCCGCGCTTGCCCTCCCGGGCGTAGAAGTCCCCGAGGTAGAGGCCGACGGTCCCGCCGTCGGCGCCGGTGACCTCCCAGACCCGGACGTCGGGGTGGTAGCCCTCGAGGTCCGGGCGCGGGGTGAACCGGTAGCCGTAGAGCAGCTCCGCGGCGCGGAAGACGCCGTCGACCAGCACCCGGTCCAGCTCGAACCACGGCCGCAGCGCCGCGGTGTCGACGGCGTAGCGCTCGGCCCGCACCCGCTCGCTGTAGAACGCCCAGTCCCACGGCGCCAGGTCCGTCACCCCGTCGCGCGCGGCGACCTCCGCCAGGGCCGCCGCCTCGGCCTTCGCGTTGGCCAGCGCCGGCCCCACCATCGAGGCCAGCATCGCGTCGACCGCCTCCGTGCTGCCGGCGGTCTGGTCGGCCAGGACGAGGTCGGCGTGCGTGGCGAACCCCAGCAGCGGCGCGCGCTCGGCCCGCAGCCGGGCGATGCGGGCCGCGACCGGGCCGTTGTCGTGCTCCCCGGCCGAGGCCCGGCTCACCGACGCCTCGAACACCCGCTGCCGCAGGGCCCGGTCCCGCAGCTTGGCCAGCACCGGCTGCCCGGTCGGCAGCAGCAGCGGGAGGAGGAAGCCCTCCACCCCACGCTCGGCCGCCGAGCGTGCGGCGGCGGCCACCTCCGCATCGCTGAGCCCGTCGAGCGCGGCGGGGTCGGGAACCACCACGGCGGCGGCCTCGGTGGCCATCTGCAGGTTCTGCCCGAACGTCGTCGAGAGCGCGGAGAGCTCCTGGTTGAGCTCGGACAGCCGGGCCCGGCCGGCCTCGTCGAGGCGGGCGCCGGAGAGCACGAAGTCCAGGTGGTAGCGCTCCACCAGCCGCAGCGCCTCGGGGTCCAGCCCGGCCTCGTGCCGGCCGGCGTGGACGGCGTCGATGCGCGCGAAGAGCTCCGGGTCCAGCCTCAGCGCGTCCGAGTGCGCCGACTCCAGCGGCGCCAGCTCGCGCTCGATCTCCCGGAGCCGGTCGGAGGACACCGACGAGGCCAGGTTGTGGAACACCGCCCCGGCCCGGCGGTAGAGCCGGCCGGAGCGCTCCAGCGCCACGACGGTGTTCTCGACGGTCGGCGGCTCGGCCGACCCGACGATCGCGGCGACCTCGGCTCGCTGCTCGGCCATCCCGCCCAGCAACGCCTCGCGGCAGTGCTCCAGCGTGATCTCCGCGAACGGAGGCAGCTGCAGCGGCAGCCGGGACGGCTCGAGCAGCGGGTTGTCGGCGGACGGGACGACGGGGGCGGTCTGGAGGGCGCTCATCGCCGCCCATAGTGCTATGACACTGCGGTCCTACCGGACCGCACCGCGGCCAGGTGCCGTCCCCGGCCCGCGCTGAGCCCCACCCGCCGGGTGTCCCGGTCGCCTGCGGCATCGCGACTACCGGCTGGCCGTGCGCTGGTAGGCGCGGACCGACAGCGGCACGAACACGACGAGGAAGACCGCCGTCCAGAGCAGCGTGTAGAGCACCGGGTTCTGCAGCGACCAGGCGTCGGGGACCGGGGCGCCGGGGACCGTGTTGCCGAACAGCTCCCGGGCGGCCTGCACCACCGCGGACACCGGGTTCCACTCCGCGAAGGTCTGCAGCACGGCCGGGAACGTCTCCAGCGGGACGAAGGTGTTCGCGATGAACGTCAGCGGGAAGATCACGATGAAGCTGGCGTTGTTCACCACCTCCGGCGTGCGGACCAGCAGCCCGACCAGCGCCATCAGCCAGGAGACGCCGAAGGCGAAGACCAGCAGGACGAGGAAGCCGCCGATCGCCGCCAGCACCGAGGTGTGGATCCGCCAGCCCACCACGAAACCGGTCAGCGCCATCACCGCGATCGAGATGACGTTCAGCCCGAGGTCGGCGACCGTGCGCCCGATCAGGACCGACGCCCGCGACATCGGCAGCGACCGGAACCGGTCGATCAGGCCCTTCTGCAGGTCCTCGGCGATGCTCGCGCCGGTGACGGTGCTCCCGAACACGACGGTCTGGGCGAAGATCCCGGGCAGCAGGAACTCGGCGTAGCTGACGTCGCCGGGCACCTGGATGGCGCCGCCGAAGACGTAGCGGAACAGCACCACGAACATGATCGGCGACAGGGTCGCGAACACGATCAGGTCGGGCACGCGCTTGACCTTGATCAGGTTGCGCTTGGTGATGGTCGCGCTGTCGGACAGCGTCTGCGCGATCGTGCTCATCGAGCCGCCTCCCCCGCGTGCGCCGGCCGCCGGCCGTTCTCGGCCTCTGCTCGCTCCTCGGCCGCGTGGCCGGTGAGGGTGAGGAACACGTCGTCGAGGTCCGGCCGGCGCAGGCCGATGTCGAGCACCTCGACCCCGCTGCCCTCGAGCAGCCGCAGCGCCGCGGCGAGGTCGTCGGTGCCGCCGCTGACCGGCAGCGAGAGCCGGCGGGTCGACTCGTCCCGCTGCGGCTCGTCGACGGCCAGCGGACGCAGCCGCCCGGCCGCCTCCTTGAGGTCGCCGGCGTCACCGACGGTGAGCTCCAGCCGCTGCCCACCGACCTGCGCCTTCAGCTCGTCGGCGGTGCCGCGGGCGATCACCCGGCCCCGGTCGATGACCACCATCCGGTCGGCCAGGCGGTCGGCCTCCTCCAGGTACTGGGTGGTGAGCAGGATCGTCGTCCCGCCGCCGGCGAGGTCGGCGATGAACTCCCACATCGACAGCCGGCTGCGCGGGTCGAGGCCCGTGGTCGGCTCGTCGAGGAAGAGCACCCGCGGGCGGGCGATCAGCGAGGCGGCGATGTCCAGCCGCCGGCGCATGCCACCGGAGTAGGTCTTGGCCGGCCGGTTGGCCGCGTCGGTCAGGTCGAACCGCTCCAGCAGCTCGCCGGCCCGCGCCCTGGACCGGGCGCGGCCCAGCCGGTACAGCCGGCCGACCATCTCCAGGTTCTCGAAGCCGGTCAGGTACTCGTCGACGGCGGCGTACTGGCCGGTCAGCCCGATGCAGGCGCGGACCGCGTCGGCCTCGTGCACGACGTCGAGGCCCACCACCTGCGCCCGGCCCGCGTCCGCGCGCAGCAGGGTGGTGAGGATCCGCACCACGGTGGTCTTGCCCGCCCCGTTGGGTCCGAGGAGCCCGAGGACGGAACCCTCGGCCACGGTCAGGTCCACCCCGTCGAGGGCGGTGGTCGCGCCGAAGCGCTTCACCAGCCCCTCGACGACTATCGCGTCGGTCATGGACTGCACGCTAGGCCGGGGTACCGACGGTTCCCGACTCCTCACCCGGCAGTGGCGGCGCGGGACTCCCCGTCAGCCGACGGTCACCGCGTAGCCGGCGCGGTACACCTGGGCGAGCACCTCCTCGGCGTGCTCGGGCCCGCGGGTCTCCAGGACGACGAACACCTCGACCTCGCCGATGTCCAGCCGGGTCGCCGTCCGCTCGTGCTCGACCTCCAGCACGTTGGCGCCGACCCCGGCGAGCTCGCTCAGCACCGCCGCCAGCGACCCCGGCCGGTCGGGCACGCGCAGGCGCAACCGCAGGTAGCGCCCGGCCGCGGCCATGCCGTGCTGGACGACCTTGAGCAGCAGCACGGGGTCGATGTTGCCCCCGGAGACGACGGCGACCACCGGCGGCGGGAACGCGGTGGGGTCGGCGAGCACCGCCGCCACGGCCGCTGCCCCGGCGGGCTCGACGACGAGCTTGGCCCGCTCCAGGCAGAACAGCAGCCCCCGGGAGAGGTCCTCCTCGCTGACCGTGCGCACCTCGTCGACGAGGTCGCGGACGTGCGCGAACGTCAGCTCGCCCGGGGCGGCGACGGCGATGCCGTCGGCCATCGTCGCCGTCGCGTCCAGGGGGACCGGGCGGCCGGCGGCCAGCGACCCCGGGAACGCGGCGGCCTCGGCGGCCTGGACGGCGACCACCCGGACGTCGGGACGGCGGTGCCGCACGGCGGCCGCCACCCCGGACACCAGCCCCCCGCCGCCGGTGCACACCACGACCGTGGCGACGTCGGGGCACTGGTCGAGCACCTCGAGGCCGACCGTGCCCTGCCCGGCGATGACGTCGGCGTGGTCGAAGGGGTGGATGAACACCGCGCCGGTCCGGACCGCGTGCTCGGCGGCCGCGGCCAGCGCCTCGGTGAGGTCGTGCCCGGCCAGCCGGGCGTCGGCGCCGTAGCCACGGGTCGCGGCGACCTTCGGCAGCGGCGCGGTCTCCGGCATGAACACCGTGGCCTCGATCCCGAGCAGCTGCGCCGCGAGGGCGACGCCCTGCGCGTGGTTGCCCGCGCTGGCGGCGACCACGCCGCGGGACCGCTCGTCGGGGGTCAGGCGGGCCAGCCGCGTGTAGGCACCGCGGATCTTGAACGAGCCGGTGCGCTGCAGGTTCTCGCACTTGAGCCACACCGGCCCGCCGACCCGCTCGGCGAGCGCCCGGGAGTGCTCCAGCGGCGTCTGCCGCACGACCCCGTCGAGCAGAGCCGCCGCGGCGACGACGTCCGCGCCGCTGACCAGTGGGGTCCCGTCGGCGGCCATGCGCTGATCCTCCCAGGCAGCGCCGCAGGTGGGGGCACCCGGACGGGTGCCCCCGATGGCGTCGTCGTCGTACCGTGACGGGGGTGACGGACCCCGGCTTCCCCGCCTCCGCTCCCCCCGCTCCCACGACCCTCGGCGAGCTCCGCGACAGCGGGGCGACCTTCCAGCCCGTGAAGGCCGAGATCCGCGCCAACCTGCTCGCCCGCCTGACGGCCGGCGAACCGACCCTGCCCGGCATGGTCGGCTTCGAGGACACCGTCGTCCCCGAGGTCGAGCGGGCCGTCATCGCCGGCCACGACCTCGTGCTGCTCGGCGAGCGCGGGCAGGGCAAGACCCGGCTGATCCGCACCCTGGTCGGCCTGCTCGACGAGTGGACGCCGGTGCTGGCCGGCAGCGAGATCAACGAGCACCCGCTGCACCCGATCAGCGTGTGGGCGCACCGGCAGATCGCCGAGCACGGCGACCGGACCCCCGTCGGCTGGCTGCACCGCAGCGACCGCTACGGCGAGAAGCTCGCGACGCCGGACACCAGCGTCGGTGACCTGATCGGCGACGTCGACCCGATCAAGGTCGCCGAGGGCCGCACCCTGGGCGACCCGGAGACGGTGCACTACGGGCTCGTGCCGCGCACCAACCGCGGCATCTTCAGCGTCAACGAGCTGCCCGACCTCGCCGAGCGGATCCAGGTCGCGCTGCTCAACGTGCTGGAGGAGCGCGACATCCAGATCCGCGGGTACCGGGTGCGGCTGCCGCTGGACCTGCTGCTGGTCGCCAGCGCCAACCCCGAGGACTACACCAACCGCGGGCGGATCATCACCCCGCTCAAGGACCGCTTCGGCGCCGAGGTGCGCACGCACTACCCGATCGAGCTCGCCGACGAGATCCGGCTGCTGCACCAGGAGGCGCGCACCAGCTGGCTCGACGCCGCCGGCCGCGGGGTCGGCGGCCAGTTCGCCGCACCACTCATCCCCGAGCACCTCGCCGAGATCATCGCCCGGTTCACCCGGCTGGTCCGCGAGTCCAGCCACGTCGACCAGCGCTCCGGCGTCAGCGCCCGGTTCGCCATCGCGGGGCTGGAGACCGTCGCCGCCTCCGCCGTCCGCCGGGCCGCGGTGGCCGGGGAGACCCGGCCGGTGGCGCGGGTGGTCGACCTGCCCTGCGTCGTCCCGGCCAGCCGCGGCAAGGTCGAGTTCGCCGACGCCGGCGCCGACCCGGACGACGAGCGGGAGCTGGAGATCCTCGAGCACCTGCTGCGCCAGGCCACCGCGCAGACCTTCCGCGCCCGCTGCGCGGGCCTGGACCTCACCGGCCTGCAGGAGCACTTCACCGGCGGGGAGACCGTCGAGTCCGGGGAGCTGGTGCCGGCCGCGGCGCTGCTGGGCCAGCTGGGCACGATCCCCCGGCTCGCCGAACTGCTCGGCCGGCTCGGCGTGCCGGAGGGCGAGCAGTCGGCCGAACAGGCCGCCGCCGCGGTGGAGTTCGCCCTCGAGGGGCTCTACCTCACCCGCCGGCTGGCCAAGGACACCGACGGCGCCCGCACGGTGTACGGGGCCTGACGATGGCGCGCCGGCCCGGCAGGGGGCACCGGTACTCGCGGTGGCACGGCGGGCCCGACCCGCTGGCCCCGCCCTACGACCTGGGCACCGCGGTCGACGAGATCGGCGACTCCGTGCTCGGTGGCAGCGGCGTGCGCGAGGCGCTGCGCGAGCTGCTGCGCCGCGGCATGGACGGCCGCCGCGGCCTCGACGAGCTGCGCCGGTCGGTCCGCGAGCGGCTGCGCCAGGCCCGGACCGCCGGCCGCCTGGACGGCACTCTGCAGGAGGTGCGGGAACTCCTCGACCACGCGCTGGAGGCCGAGCGCCGGGAGCTGTTCCCCGACCCGGACGACATGGCCCGCCTCAAGGAGGCCGAGCTCGACGCGCTGCCCGACGACACCGCGGGCGCCGTACGCGCGCTCAAGGACTACGAGTGGCGCTCGGCCGAGGCCCGGCAGGCCTACGAGCAGATCCAGGACCTGCTGCGCCGCGAGGTGCTCGACAGCTCCTTCGCCTCGATGAAGCAGGCGCTGGAGAACGCGACCGAGCAGGACATGCAGGCGGTCAAGGACATGGTCGCCGACCTCTCGCAGCTCATCGACGCGCACAACCGCGGCGAGGACACCGACGAGCGGTTCGCCGAGTTCATGGACAAGCACGGCCAGTTCTTCCCCGACGACCCGCAGTCGATCGAGGAGCTCATCGACTCGCTGGCCCGCCGCGCCGCCGCCCAGGAGCGGATGATGGCCGGCCTCTCCCCCGAGCAGCGGGCCGAGCTGGCCGACCTCATGGCCCAGACCATGGCCGACATGGGGCTGGCCAGCGAGATGGCGCACCTGCAGGACGCGCTCCGCCAGGCCCGGCCCGACCTGCCGTGGGGGCAGCGCGGGCAGGTCCCCGACGGCGAGCAGGCGCTCGGCCTGGGCGACGCGACCAGCGCGGTGGCCGAGCTGGCCGACCTCGAGGCGCTGTCCAACCAACTGTCCCAGGGCTACGCCGGCGCCTCGCTGGCCGACGTCGACGAGGAGCTGCTGGAGCGGGCGCTCGGCCGGCCCGCCGTGGACGACCTCGCCGCGCTGCGGCAGATGGAGCGGGAGCTGGAGCGGCAGGGCTACCTCAACCGCTCCGACGGCAAGCTGGAGCTCTCCCCCAAGGCGGTCCGCCGGCTCGGGGCGACCGCGCTGCGGCGCGTGTTCGCCAAGCTCGACGCCACCGGCCGCGGCGACCACGACGTCACCGACGCCGGTGCCGCCGGGGAGCTGACCGGCGGCTCGCGGGAGTGGCAGTTCGGCGACGAGCAGCCGCTGGACGTCGTCCGGACGGTGCGGAACGCCGTCCTGCGCACCGCCGGCGAGCCGCGCGCCGAGGAACAGCGGTCCGTGCGGATCGCCGTCGAGGACTTCGAGGTGGTCGAGACCGAGCGGCGCACCGGCGCCGCGGTGGCGCTGCTGGTCGACCTCTCCTACTCGATGGCGCTGCGCGGCACGTGGGGCGCGGCGAAGTCGACGGCGATGGCCCTGCACTCGCTGGTGACCACCCGCTTCCCGCAGGACGCCATCCAGATCATCGGCTTCTCCTCCACCGCCCAGGTGCTGCGCCCCGAGACGCTCGCCGAGCTGTCGGTGGACACGCTGCAGGGCACCAACCTGCAGCACGGGCTGATCCTGGCCCGGCGGTTCCTCGCCCGGCACCGGGACGCCGAGCCGGTGGTCCTGGTGGTCACCGACGGCGAGCCCACCGCCCACCTGGAGGACGACGGGACGCCGTTCTTCTGCTGGCCGCCGATGCCCGAGACGATCGCCCGCACGGTGGCCGAGGTGGAGCGGGTGGCCCGCTCCGGGGCGACGATGAACGTCTTCGCGCTGGACCCCGAGCCGGGGCTGGTGCACTTCGTCCACGACATCACCCAGCGGGCCGGCGGGCGGGTGTTCACCCCGGACAGCGAGCGGCTCGGCGAGTACGTCGTGGCCGACTACCTGCGGACCCGCCGGGGCCGCCGGGCACGGTGAGCAGCGTGAGCTCCCCGGTCCCGACCGTCGAGGAGGTGCCGGTCGACGTCGTCCTGCCGCTGCGCAGCGCCGTCCTCCGGAACGGCGGCCCCGCCGACCTCCCCGGGGACGGCGACCCGGCGACGGTGCACCTCGCCGCGCGCACCCCGGACGGCGAGGTGCTGGGCGTGGTCCGCCTCTCCCCCGCGCCCTGCCCGTGGCGCGAGGCGCGGGCCCCGTGGCAGCTGCGCGGCATGGCGACCGCCCCCGCCGCCCGCGGCACCGGCGTGGGCCGGGTGCTGCTGGACGCCGCACTCGCCCTGGTCGCGGCGCGCGGCGCGGACCTGCTGTGGTGCGACGCGCGGACGACGGCCGCGGGGTTCTACGAGCGGCACGGGTTCACGGTGGTCGCCGGCCCCTACGACAAGCCCGGCATCGGGCCGCACCTGGGGATGCTGCGGGATCTGGGCGGGCGCTGAGTTCCCCGGCCCGACGGGGTCTGCACCTCGTGACCGAGTACGTGCAGACCGAGGACGGTGTGCGCATCGCCTACGACCGTGAGGGCGCCGGCCAGCCGCTGGTCCTCATCGGCGGTGCCGGGCAGTTCCGCGCCGTCGATCCCGACACCCGGGGCCTGACCAGCGAGCTCGCCGCCCGCGGGTTCGACGTCGTCCACCCCGACCGCCCCGGCCGCGGTGACAGCGCGGGCGACCCGCCGTTCCGGCTGGCCGGTGAGGTGGCCGCGATCCGCGCGCTGCTCGACGTGGCCGGCGGCCGGGCCTGGCTCTACGGCAGCTCATCGGGCGGCGCGATCGCCCTCGCCGCGGCGGCGCGGCTGCCCGGCGTGGAGCGGCTGCTGCTGTGGGAGGTGCCGCTCGGCGAGGAGGATGGCGCCGACGGCGCGGAGTTCCTCGCCGCCATCCGCCAGCGCGTGGCGGCCGGCGACCGCGAGGGCACCCTCCGCCTGTTCATGGACGGCATGCCGCCGGAGTGGTTCGAGGCCATGCGCGCCGGGCCGCAGTGGCCGCTCTTCGAGCGGATGGCCCCCACCGTCGAGGCCGACGCCGAGGCCCTGGCCTGGACCCAGTCGGCGCCGCGGGCGCGGCTGTGGTCGTCGATCACCGCGCCGACCGTGGTGCTGCTCGGGACGGCACCCTTCCCGTTCTTCGTCGACGCCGCCGACTCGATCGTCGCCGCCCTGCCGTCGGCCGAGCGCGCGGAGGTGCCCGGCAGCGGGCACCGGTGGCGCCCGGCCGACCTCGCCGACCGCCTCGCCGGGTACCTGCCGGCCGCGGCTCAGTGACCGGGCACGGGGTGCGAGCCGCTCGAGCTGATCCCCGGGATCGCCCCGGCGCGGAAGGCGTCGACGAACAGCCGGTGGTCCTCCTGGGTCCGCCGGGCATAGGCCGAGGCGAAGCCGATCAGCTCGTCGGCGAACTCCTCGCGGCGGTCGCCGACCATCGCGGTGACCGCCTCCTCGGTCTGGAAGGGCACGAGCGTGTGGTCGCTGTCGGCGTCCCCGACGCAGTGCACCTTCGCCGTCGCCCGGCCCAGCTGGGCCATCACCGGGGCGATCTCCTCGGGCTCGGTCAGGTCCTCCCAGTCCAGGTCCAGCTCGTACGGCGACAGCTCCTGGACGACGAACCCGACCCCGCCGATCTCGGTGTGCCCGAGGAACTGGGAGGCGTTGGCCTGCAGCGCCCGCTGGGAGATCGCCGTCCGGTGGCCCTCGTGCTCGAAGGCCGCGCGGATCGCCGGGTCCCGGACGATCCGGCTGGGTGCCGGCACGTTGCCCTGCTTGAGCGAGAGGACGACGTCGTTCTCCAGCGCCTGGTCGTAGCCCTCGAGGAGGACGTTGTAGGCGGGCAGCCCGGCGCTGCCGATGCCGAAGCCGCCGGTGGCGATCACGTCCTTCACGTCGAAGGCGACGTCGCGGCGCCGGCGCGGCGGGAAGACCGTGCCGTGGTACCGCTCCAGGGCGGCGAGCACCCGGTCGCGCTCGTCGTCCGGCAGCCGGCGGTTGCGGGGACGCTCGGCGAACCGCCGCTCGTACCCCTCGACGACGGTCATGCGGTCCAGCAGTGCCTGCCGGCTGCGCGCGCTGGTCTCCAGGATGACGTCGTGCACCGCACCCTCGGTGTTCTCGCGGACCAGCGCGAAGGCCTTGTCGTCGTCGCTCCGGGTGAACGCCGCGACCTGGTCCAGGTAGGCGTCGAGGTAGCCGCGCAGCAGGTCGGCGATGACGTCGTCCCCGAGCGCCTTGCGCCAGGCAAGCAGCGCGAAGCTGGCGGCGAACCGGCGCAGGTCCCAGCAGACGTGCCCCACGTAGGCCTCGTCGAAGTCGTTGACGTCGAAGACGATCTGCCCGCCGCCGTCCATGTAGGTGCCGAAGTTCTCCGCGTGCAGGTCGCCCTGGATCCACACCCGGCTGGTGCGCTCGTCGCACCAGCAGTCCTCCAGCTGCGCCATGTCGGCGTAGAAGAGGCAGGCGCTGCCCCGGTAGAACGCGAACGGGTCGGCGGCCATCTTGCGGAACTTGGTCCGGAACGCGTCGGCGTCGGCGGTCATGAGCTCGGAGAAGGCGTCGACGAGCACGTCGACGATCAGCTGCGACCGTTCACCGTCCGTTGGTACACCGGTGACCCGTGCGGGGGAATCTGCCACGGGGCGACCGTAGGGGGCGGCTAACCTGCGGAACAGGTGGTTGACGCGGCGCGGAGGGCGGGAGCGGCGGTGACTCGAGCGAGCAGGGCGTGGCGGCTGGCGACGGGAGCCGTCTACGGCGGCGGCGGGCTCGGCCTGGCCGGCGCCGGCGCGGTCGCCCTGCTGCGGGCCCAGGCGCGCGCGGCCCGGCGCCGGGTCGAGGCGCGGACCCTGAAGTCGGACCCGCCCTCGGGCGACGGGATCTACGGCCGCGGCCGCGGCAAGCCGATCGTGCTGGCCGTGCTCGGCGACTCCAGCGCCGTGGGCCTCGGCGTCGAGCGGGCCGCGGAGACCCCCGGGGTGCTGGTCGCGGCGGCGCTGGCCGAGCTGGCCGAGCGGCCGGTGCGGCTGGTGCGGCTGGCGGTCTCCGGGGCGGAGTCCTGGGAGCTCGAGGAGCAGGTCGACAAGGCGCTGGTCGAGCACCCGGACGTCGTGCTCATCATGATCGGCGCCAACGACGTCACCAGCCGGACCCGTCCGTCGGTCTCCGTGCGGCACCTGCACGACGCGGTCAGCCGGCTCGTCGACGCCGGCGCGGAGGTCGTCGTCGGCACCTGTCCCGACCTCGGCACGATCCGGCCGATAGGCCAGCCGCTGCGGCTGCTGGCCCGCCGCTGGAGCCGGCAGCTGGCCGCCGCGCAGACCATCGCCGTCGTCGATGCCGGCGGGCGCACCGTGTCGCTCGGCTCGGTGCTGGGCCCGACCTTCGCGAAGGACCGGGGCCTGTTCAGCGTCGACGAGTTCCACCCCAGCGGCGCGGGGTACACCGCCGCGGCCGCCGTCCTGCTGCCCTCGATCGCCGACGCGCTGGGGGTCTGGCCGGCCGCCGCCGACCGCGGGCTGCGCAACCTGCGGCGCGACACCGTGCGCCCGGTGGCGCGGGCCGCCGCCCAGGCCGCCGGACGCACCGGTACCGAGGTGCAGGCGACCGAGGTGCGCGGCTCCGACGTCGGCCCGCGCGGCCCGTGGGTCCGCCTGCGCCGCCGCCGGCCGCCGGAGATCCCGACGCCGGAGCAGGCCGAGCGGGCGGCGGAGGCGACGCCGCGGGGCTGAGGTCCGATGGCGTTACCGGGTAGTAGGTTCGAGGTGACCCGACGTCCGGCGTCACCCGTCGGATCCGCCTCATCGTGGAGGACCCATGCCCGAAGCCGTCATCGTCGCGACCGCGCGCTCGCCCATCGGCCGCGCCTTCAAGGGCTCGCTCAAGGACCTGCGCCCCGACGACCTCACCGCCACGATCGTGCGGGCGGCGCTGGAGAAGGTGCCGGCGCTGGACCCGACCGACATCGACGACCTGATCCTCGGCTGCGGCCTGCCCGGCGGCGAGCAGGGGTACAACATGGGCCGGGTCGTCAGCGTCCTGCTCGGCATGGACCACCTGCCCGGCACCACCGTCACCCGCTACTGCTCCTCCTCGCTGCAGACCACCCGCATGGCCATGCACGCGATCAAGGCCGGCGAGGGCGACGTGTTCATCTCCGCCGGCGTGGAGATGGTGTCCCGGTTCGCCAAGGGCAGCAGCGACTCGCTGCCGGACACCAAGAACCCGGTGTTCGAGGACGCGCAGGCCCGGGTGGCCAAGACCGCGGAGAGCGGCGCGGACGCCTGGGCCGACCCGCGACAGAACGGTGAGCTGCCCGACATCTACATCGCCATGGGCCAGACCGCCGAGAACCTGGCGCTGCTCAAGGACGTCTCCCGGCAGGAGATGGACGAGTTCGCCGTCCGCAGCCAGAACCTGGCCGAGCAGGCGATCGCCGACGGCTTCTGGGCACGGGAGATCACCCCGGTCACCGCCCCCGACGGCACGGTGGTCAGCACCGACGACACGCCGCGAGCGGGCACCACGCTGGAGGGCGTCTCCGGGCTCAAGCCGGTGTTCCGCCCCGACGGCCGGGTCACCGCGGGCAACGCCTGCCCGCTCAACGACGGCGCCGCCGCAGTCGTGGTCATGAGCGACACCAAGGCCCGCGACCTGGGGCTGACCCCGCTGGCCCGGATCGTCTCCACCGCCGTCACCGGGCTCTCCCCGGAGATCATGGGCTACGGACCGGTCGACGCCTCCCGGGCGGCGCTGCAGCGTGCCGGGATGAGCATCGGCGACATCGACCTCGTGGAGATCAACGAGGCGTTCGCCGCGCAGGTCATCCCCAGCTACCGCGACCTCGGCATCGACATCGACCGGCTCAACGTGCACGGCGGGGCGATCGCCGTCGGCCACCCGTTCGGCATGACCGGCGCCCGCATCACCGGCACGCTGATCAACGGCCTGCAGACCAAGGACAAGACCTTCGGCCTGGAGACGATGTGCGTCGGTGGCGGCATGGGCATGGCGATGGTGCTCGAGCGCCTGAGCTGACGGAGGACCCCCTGCCCCCCACCGCTCGCAGGCTCGCGGCGGCCCCCTGCAGGGGGCCGACCAACGGTCAGTGGCCGGCCCCCGCGTGCCGTTCGCAGCACGCGGGGGCCGCCGGTCCCGCGGTCAGGCCGCCTCGACGGTGAACGGCACGGTGAGCACGTCGCCGTCGGCGAGCCGGAACTGGGCCCACAGCCGGTAGGTCCCGGCGGTCGGGAACTCGGCGTGGACGTCGAGCTCGGGGCCGAAGCTCTGGCCCGGCAGGGCGAAGACCGGGCGACCGGACGCGTCCTCCACCTCGGCGTGCTCGTGGGCGAACGTCGTCCCGTCGGCCCGCATGACCACGACGTGGCCGGCGGCGGCGAGGTAGGGCTGCAGGTCGTCGACCGGCCGACCGGTCTCCGCGTCGGTGAACTCGACGTGCAGGTCGCTGCGGCTCCCCACCTCGGCGTCGCCCCCGAGCTCGACGCGGACGCCGTCGACGACCACGCTGCGCGGACCGGCCGCCAGGACCACCGGCTCCGGCGCGGTGCCGGCCACGGTCACGACCTGCCGCTGGTGGACGTCGGCCATCTCGCCCTGCCGGCGGAACTCGGTGTTGACGACGTACCGGCCGGCGGTCGGGAAGGTGAGCTCGACGGCCAGCTGTCCGGGCGCCCCGGTGGGCTGCGGGTGGACGTGCGCGAACGTGCCGAGGTCCTCGCGGGTGGCGATGAGGTGCATCCACGCCTCGTGGCTGCGGGTGAGGTCCTCGACCGGGCCGCCGGTGGCGGTGTCGACCACGGTGGCGACCAGCCGGGCCGCTTCCCCGGGGCGGACGTCCGCGGGCAGCTCCAGCCGCACCTCGACGCCCGCGTCGGCGGCCTCGGTGGGCGGCACCTCGGCGGTCATCATCTCGCTCATCGCCGGGCGCATCGGCATGCCCGTGCCCTGCATCCAGGCCAGCGTGCCGTTCATGCCGCGCTCGGCGGCGTCCATCCGGCTGACCGCGGTCAGGCCCGCGCCCAGGGCCAGGGCGACGACCGCGACCCCGGTGAGGTAGGCGTACTGGCCGACCCTGGCGCGCACCGGCGGGTGCAGGATCTCCGCGACCGTGGCCGGGCGGCGGAACCGGCGCAGCCGCAGCGCGTTGGTCAGGACGCTGACCGAGCTCATCGCCATCGCCGCGCTGGCCAGCACCGGGTCCAGCAGCAGGCCGTCCCATCCGTACAGCGCGCCGGCGGCGACCGGGATCAGCAGCAGGTTGTAGCCGAACGCCCAGGCCAGGCCCTGCTTCATCGTGGTGACGGTGCGCCGCGAGAGCGCGATGGCCGAGACGATGCCGCGCAGGTCGCCGCCGACGAGGGTGATGTCGGAGGCGGCGATGGCGACGTCGGCCCCGGTGCCGATGGCGATGCCGACGTCGGCGGCCGACAGCGCGGCGGCGTCGTTGATGCCGTCGCCGGCCATCGCGACCACGTGCCGCTGCTGCTGCAGCTCGCGGACCTTCGCCGCCTTGTCGGCCGGCAGCACGTCGGCGAGCACGTGCTCGATCCCGACCTGGTCGGCGATGGCGCGGGCGGTGGCGGCGTTGTCACCGGTCAGCATCCACACCTGCACGCCCAGCGCCCGCAGCTGCGCGACGGCCTCGGCGGACTCCGGCCGGACGGTGTCGGCGACGGCGATCGTGGCGGCCGGCAGGCCGTCGATCGCGACGAACATCGGGGTCTGCCCGGACGCGGCCGCGGCCGCGGCGGCACCGGTCAGCCCGGACACGTCGATGCCGCTGGCGCGCATCAGCGCCTGGTTGCCGACGAGGACGCGCCGGTCGCCGACGGCGGCGTCGATGCCGTGGCCGGGGACGGCCGCGAAGGAGCCCAGCGCCGGCACCCGCAGCCCGCGGTCGGCCGCGGCCGCCACGATCGCCTCACCGACCGGGTGCTCGCTGCCCGCCTCGGCGGCTGCGACCAGGGCCAGGACGTCGTCCTGGGTCCAGCCGCCGGTCGTGGTGACCGACGTGAGGGCCGGCCTGCCGCGGGTGATCGTTCCGGTCTTGTCGAGCACGACGGCGGTGACCCCGCGGGCGGTCTCCAGCGCGTCCCCGTTGCCGATGAGGATGCCGAGCTCGGCGGCGCGGCCGGTGCCGACCATGACCGCGGTCGGGGTCGCCAGCCCCAGCGCGCACGGGCAGGCGATGATCAGCACCGCGATCGTCGTCGTGATCGCCATGGTCAGCCGGCCGGTGTCCGGCCCGAACAGCGCCCACGCCACGAACGTGGCCGCGGCCAGCAGCAGCACGACCGGCACGAACCAGGCCGAGACCCGGTCGGCGAGCCGCTGCATCGGCACCTTGGCGCCCTGCGCGTCCTCGACCAGCCGGACGATCTGCGCCAGCGCGGTGTCCTCGCCGACCGCCGTCGCCCGCAGCACCACCGTGCCGGTGCGGTTGAGCGTCGCCCCGATGACGGTGTCCCCCACGGCCTTGTCGACCGGCAGGCTCTCGCCGGTCAGCATGCTCTCGTCGACCGCGGTCGCGCCGTCGGTGACCACGCCGTCGACCGGCACCTTCTCCCCGGGCCGCACCCGCACCAGGTCGCCGACGACGACCTGCTCGACCGGGACGTCGACCTCGGCGCCGTCGCGCAGCACCCGCGCCGTCCTCGGAGCCAGACCCACGAGCGCGGTGATCGCCGCGGCGGTGCGCTTCTTCGCCCGGCCCTCCATCCACCGGCCGGCCAGCACCAGCGCCAGGATGACCAGCGAGGTCTCGAAGTAGACGTGCAGCGGCAGCCCGAGGCGCTCGGCCGCGGCCGGCCACAGCGTGACGAAGGCGCTGTACGCGTACGCGACGCCGGTGCCCAGCGCGACCAGGGTGTTCATGTTCGTCGACCGGTGCCGGGCCGCGGTCCACGCGGCGCGGTAGACCTCGCCTCCGGCCCAGAACTGGACGACGGTGGCGACCACGAGGATCGCCGGCATCAGCCAGTCCATCGTGTCCAGGTACAGCGGCACGTACATCAGGGCCATCAACCCGAGGCCGACGGCGAGGGTGACCTGCCACTTCCGCTTCAGCGCGGCCAGGTGCCGGTCCCCGTCGCCGTCCTCCGGCCCGGCTCCGGCCGGCGCGGCTACCGGCTGCGCCTCGCGGCGGGGGGTGGCGGTGTAGCCGGCCCGGGCGACCGCGGCGGTCAGCTCGCCGAGCCCGGCGCGGGCCGGGTCGAACCGGACGGTGGCCACCTCGGTGGCCAGGTTGACCTCGGCGGCGGTGACGCCGTCGACGCGGGCGAGGGCCTTCTCCACCCGGCCCACGCAGGAGGCGCAGGTCATGCCGCCGATCTCGAGCGTGCACGCGGCGGTGGCCTCGGTCGTGGCGGGAAGCGGCGCGGTCGTCGTCATTGCGGAGCTCCTGGTCGCAGGGGCGGTGGGCTGGAACCGATGCTCGGCGGCGGCCTCCCGGCTCGGACCGGGGAAACCGCCGGGATCCGTGTCAGACCTGCGCGGCCGCGTAGGCGGCCGGTGTCCAGGCGGCCGTGACCTTGTGCCGGAGGGTCGCGCCGAGGCGGCGGTAGAACCGCTGGGCGTCGACGTTCTCGACCTCCATGCCCCAGCGGATGAGCATCTGCTCCGGCGCGGCAACGGCGGCGAGGGCGGCCATGAGCGCGCGGCCGACACCGGCGTCCCGGTGCCCGGGGCGGACGTAGAGGTCGTCGAGGGCGAGGACGTCCCCGCCGCTCCACAGGTGCAGCTGGCGGACCGCGGAGACGTAGCCGACGGGCGCACGGCCGCGCTCGGCGAGCAGCACGGTCACCTCGGGCCGGGCGAGCAACGTCCGCCACTGCTCGACGTCGACGTGGACGTGCGCGGTCTGGTCCTCGTGGGCGGCGATCTCGCCGACCATGGCGGCCACGTCGCCGGCGTCGGCCGGCGAGGCCCGCCGGACCGTGATCGGAGCTCGCGGGCGGTCGGTCAGGGGCAGGACGGTCATGTCGGGCTCCTCGGGGTCGGACGGGCGTCCCGGGGTCGCCGGCGGCGGGAGCGCGGGGTGCGGGCTCCCGGCGCCGGTGTGGTCAGGACAGGACGCGGTAGCCGGCCTCGTCGACCGCGGCGGCGATGTCGGCGCGGTCGACCGGACCGGTGGCGGTGACCGTGACGGTGCCGCCGGCCAGGTCGACGGTGACGGTCTCGACGCCGTCGACGGCGGCGATCTCCGCGGTGACCGCCCGGCGGCAGTGCTCGCAGGTCATCCCGGCGACGGAGAAGGTGGTGGCACCGGTGAAGGTGCGCGGCGTGGCGGACAGCATGGGAACTCCTGGTGGTCGGTGCGGCATCGGTCGGGGATCAGGGTCGGCGCGGAGGGGGTGCCTCCCGCCGGGGAGCTCGCCGGGGTCGGCCCGGTCAGTGGCCGTGTGCGCCGTGCCCGTGGCCGGCGGCGCCCACAGGGGGCCTGCCGCCGGGGACGGCGAGCAGGGTGAGGACGACCAGCGCGCCGAGGACACCGGCGGTGACCGCGAAGGCCCGGCCGTAGCCGTCGACGAAGCCGGCGGAGGTGGCCAGGTCCCCGGCGACGGCAGTGAGCGCGGCGACGCCGAGGGCGGCGCCGATCTCGTGGCCGGTCATCATCAGCCCGGACGCGAGCCCGGACCGGTCGGCCGGCACGTCGCTCATCGCGGCGACGGCGATGGCCACGAACATGGGGCCGACGCCGGCGCCGACGAGCAGGAAACCGGGCAGCACGTCGGTGGTGTAGGAAGTACCGCCCGCGTTCGCGGCCAGCAGCAGCACGCCGGCGGCCATGACCACCAGGCCGCCGAGGATCAGCGTGCGGGCGCCGAGGTGGCCGATCACCTTCGACGCGGCGGCGGCAGCCAGGGTGATCGCGGCGGCCAGCGGCAGGAACTGCAGCCCGGCGACGACCGGCGAGGAACCGACGACGGCCTGCAGGTACAGCGAGGACAGGAAGATCGCGCCGACCACCACGCCGGTCACGCCGGCCATCACCGCCGAGGCCGAGACCAGCGACCGCATCCGCCACGTCGCCGGGGGCACCAGCGGGTCGGCGGCGCGCCGCTCGAGCCGGGCGAAGGTGGCGAGCAGCACCGCTGCGGCGGCCAGCGCCGCCCACGTGCGGGGTGCGGCCCAGCCGGCCGAGCGGGTGGCCTCGATGCCGGACACCAGCGCCAGCAGACCGCCGACCAGGGTCAGCGCGCCGGGGAGGTCCAGCCGGCGCAGCGCCCGGGGCTGCGAGCCGCCGCGGGCCACGGCCCGCAGGGTGCCGAGCACGACGGCGATGCCGATCGGCACGTTGATGAAGAACACCGCCCGCCAGCCGAGCGCGCTGGTCAGCGCCCCGCCGAAGAGGACGCCGGCGGCGATGCCGAGGCTGCCGACGGTGCCCCAGGCGGCGAGTGCGGTCTGCCGCTGCCTCCCGGCGTAGGCGGTCATGATGATCGACAGCGCGGCCGGGGTGAGCAGCGCCGCACCCGCGCCCTGCGCCGCGCGGGCCAGGACGAGCGTGAGCGGGGTCTGCGCCAGGCCGCTGACCAACGAGGCGACGGTGAACAGGCCGACGCCGGCGAGGAACGCCCGGCGCCGGTCGAGCAGGTCGGCGATCCGGCCGCCGAGCAACAGCAGCCCACCGGAGAGCAGCACGTACGCGCTGATCGTCCACTGGTGGTCCGCGGCCGACAGGTGCAGGGCGTCGCTGATCGACGGCAGCGCGACGTTCACCACCGACACGTCCAGGATGACCATGAACTGGGCGGCGATCATCAGCGCGAAGACCGCCCACGAGCGGCGCGGCTCCTCCGCGGCCGGCGGCGACGGGTGGTCCGGTGCGTGGTGGGCCGGGTGCCCCTGGGCGTGGGCGTGAGGCGCACCGTGCCCCTGGGCGCGGGGCGCACCGTGCGCCTGGACGTGGGCCGCCGGTGCGGCGGTGGGGTGGGCCGACATGGCTCCTCCTCGAGGTGGGGACTGTGGGGCCGGCTGCCACGCTCGCCGTCGCCGAGCTCACTCACGCCGGGAGAACCACCAGGTCTCCGAACCCCGGACCCGTCCGCTGCGGTCGTTACGGTTCCGTCGTGCTGGCCGGACGGGACCGCGAACGCGCGGCGATCGCTGCACTGCTCGAGGCCGCCCGCAGCGGCGCGGGCGGGTCCCTGGTGATCCACGGCGTGGCCGGGTCGGGCAAGTCGACGCTGCTGGCCGACGCCGTCTCGGCCGCCACCGGCATGCGGGTGCTGCGCACCTCCGGGGTGGAGTCGGAGTCGCCGCTGCCGTTCGCCGCGCTGCAGCGCCTGCTGTGGCCGCTGCGCGCCCGCATCGACGCGCTGCCGGCGCCGCAGGCAGCGGCGCTGCGCGCCGCGCTGGGCGAGGCCGCCGGGGAGGGCGACCGGTTTCTCGCGTTCCTCGGCACGCTGAGCCTGCTCGCCGACGCCGCCGAGCAGAGCCCGGTGCTGGTCGTCGTCGACGACGCGCACTGGCTCGACGACGCCTCCGCCGCGGCGCTGCTGTTCGCCGCGCGCCGGCTGCAGGTCGAGCCGGTCGCCCTGCTGTTCGCCGCCCGCGACGGCGACGTGCGCACCCTCGACAGCGGAGGCCTCCCCCTGCTCCCGGTCGGCGGCATCGACGCCGGCGCCACCGGCGAGCTGCTCGCCGCCCGCACCGGCCTCCCCGTCCCGGCCGACGTGCGCGACAGGCTGCTGGCCAGCACCGGGGGCAACCCGCTGGCGCTGGTGGAGCTCGCCGAGGTCCTGACGGCCGGGCAGCTGTCCGGCCGGGAGCGGCTGCCGGCCCGCCTGCCGCTGACCGAGGGGGTGGAACGCGCCTTCCTCGACCGGTACCGACGGCTGTCGGAGCAGGCCCGGACCCTGCTGTTGGTCGCGGCCGCCGACGACTCCGGCCGGACGCGGGTCGTGCGGCAGGCCGCCGCGGACCTCGGCGCGGACGAGGACGCGCTGCTCGAGGCCGAACGCTCCGGCCTGCTGCGGGTCCACGGCGCCGAGGTCGACCTGCGCCATCCGCTGGTGCGCTCCGCGGTGTACGGGGCCGCGACCAGCACCGAGCGCCGTCGGGCGCACCGGGCGCTCGCCGCCGTCCTCACGGGTCCGGGTGAAGCCGATCGGCGCGCCTGGCACCTGGCCGCCTCCGTGGAGGAGCCGGACACGGCGGTCGTCGCCGAGCTCGACGCCGCCGCGGACCGCGCCCGGGCCCGCGGCGGCCTGGAAGCCGCCGCGTCCGCCTGGGAGCGCGCCGCCGAGCTGTCCCCGGCCGGGGAGGCCCAGGCCGGGCGTCTCTACGCGGCCGCCCGCTCGGCGTGGTTGGCCGCGCAGCCTGCCCGGGCCCGGGCGCTGGCCGACGCTGCGGCCACCCAGGTCCGCGATCCGCTGCTGCGCGCCGACATCCGGCGCCTGCGGGCCCGCATCGAGTGGAACGTCGGGTCGTTCCACACCGGGCACCGCATGGTGCTCGCGGCCGCCGCCGAGGTCGCCCCGCACGATGCCCAGCGGGCCCGGGAGATGGCCATGTTCGCCGCCGCGCTCGCCGCCTTCGGCGCGGGTTCCGGCAGCACCGTCGACCTCACCGCGCTGGTGCCGGTGCCCGGGCCCGAGGCGCCGGCGCGTGCCCGCTGCTTCTCCGATCTGCTGTCCGGCCTCGCCGCGGCGGTCGCAGGCGACTGGGCGGCGGCGATGCCGCCGCTGCAGGCGGCCTTCACAGCGGCCGAGAGCCTCGCCGAGGAGGACGCCGACCTGCTGCCCAACCTGGGCATCGCCGCGATGTACCTCGGCGACGACACCCTGACCCGGCGCTACCACGAGCAGCTGCTGACCCGGGCCCGCAGCACCGGCGCGGTGGTGATGACCCTGTACTCCCTGACCCGGCTCGGTCTTCCGGAGCTGGCCACCGGGCGGTGGACCGCGGCCCGCGCCGCCGCCACCGAGGCGTTGCTGCTGGCCGAGCAGTCCGGGCAGCGGGGCCTGGCGGCGCTGCCGACGGCCTGGCTGGCGCTGCTCGCCGCGCTGCGCGGCGACGAGGACGTCGAGCAGCACCTCGCCGACACCGAGCAGATCTGCGCCGACCACTCCCTGGGGATCCTGGCCGAGGTGGTGCCCGACGTGCTGCGCTGGGCCCGCGGCGTGCAGGTCGGCGCCGATGCCGGCGCCGCGCTGCACCAGCTCGAGCAGCTCCGTCATCCCATCACCCGCCGCCTGGCCGCGATCGAGCGCATCGAGGCCGCGGTGCGCGCGGGGCGGGCCGACCTGGCCGGCGCCTGGGTGGACGAGCTCGCCACCTTCGCCGATGCCACCGGCTCGGCCTGGGCGCAGGCCTCGGTCGAGCACGGCCGCGCGATGCTCAGCGCCGGCCCCGAGGCTCGTTCCCACTTCGAGCTGGCCCTGGCCGCGCACGCCAGGACCGAGCGCCGGTTCGACCGGGCGCGCACCCAGCTGGCCTACGGCGCCGCGCTGCGCCGCGGCCGCCGGCGGGTCGACGCACGGCCCCACCTGCGCGCCGCCGTGGAGACGTTCGACGACCTCGGCGCGCGCGCGTGGGCCGAGCGTGCCCGCCAGGAGCTGCGGGCGTCCGGGGAGACCGCCCGCCGCCGCGACGTCTCCACCGTGGTGGACCTCACCCCGCAGGAGGTGCACGTGGCTCGCCTGGTGCGGCAGGGGCTGGCCAACCGCGACGTCGCCGCGCAGCTCTACGTCAGCCCCCGCACCGTCGACTTCCACCTGCGGAACGTGTTCGCGAAGCTCGGCCTGTCCAGCCGCACCGAGCTGGCCGCCCACCCGCTCGACTGACCGGGCACGTCCGCGTGCCGAACCTGGCGGTTTTCCCGGCGTGACGCCGCCGGCCCGCTCCTAGCGTCCCGAGCCAGATCCCAGCCCGGACCGAGGAGCCTCCGATGACGCCCACCACCGCTGCGGCACCGGTGTCCGCGATCCGCCGGGGCGGCGGCCTGCGCGGCGCACTCACCCACCGCTGGCCGACCGCGCTCGGCGCCGTCGCCGCCGTCAACAGCCTCGTGCTGGTCGCACGGCTGCCCGAGGCCGCGCAGGCCTGGATCAGCGCCTGGTGCGTGCTGCTCGCCGCCGTGATCTACCTGACGTGGGGCACCGCCCGCGGCGACCTCGCCGACCGGCGGCTGCTCACCGCGCAGACCGCGGCCGTGCTCGGCTTCGGCGCGGTGGCGATCGCCGCGGTCGCCGTCGACCCGGCCGCCGCCCGCTACGTGCTCGCCGCCGGCTGGCTGGCCCACGCGACCTGGGACGTCGTCCACCACCGCATCGGCCGGGTCGTGCCCCGCTGGTACGCCGAGACCTGCCTGGTCGCCGACCTCGTCCTCGCAACCGCGCTGCTCACCGTCGGCCTCCCGTAACCGCCCAGGCCACCGCCGTCACCCCGCTCATGTCTGGAGACACCGTGCCCATCCCCGTCACCGACCAGCTCCTCGACGTGCTCGTCGTCGGCGCCGGCCAGGCCGGCCTCGCCCTCGGCCACCACCTCGCCGCGCGTGGAGCGGACTTCCTGCTGCTCGACGCCGGCCCGGAGATCGGCTCCAGCTGGCGGTCCCGCTGGGACTCCCTGCGGCTGTTCAGCCCCGCCCAGTACGACTCGCTGCCCGGCCTGCCGTTCCCCGCCCCGGCCGACACCCACCCGGGCAAGGACGACGTCGCCGACTACCTCGCGCAGTACGCCGCGCACTTCGCACTGCCGGTGCGGCTGAACTCCCCGGTGCTGCGGCTGCACCGCGACGCCGACGGCACCTTCGCGGCCGCCACCCCGGCCGGGACGCTGCGCGCCCGGCAGGTCGTCGTCGCCACCGGCCCGTTCCAGACCCCGCACGTCCCCGCCCTCGCCGACCGGCTGGACCCGCTGGTGCCGCAGCTGCACAGCGCCGGGTACCGCAACCCCACCCAGCTGCCCGGCGCCGGCCGGGTGCTCGTCGTCGGCGCGGCCAACTCCGGCCTGCAGATCGCCGCCGAACTGGGCGCCACCCAGGCGGTCACGGTCGCGGTTGGCACCCGGCCGACCGAGCTGCCCCAGCGCATCGCCGGCCGCGACCTGTTCTCCTGGCTGTCGGCGGTGGGCTTCTTCACCGTGCCCGCGCACACCCGCATCGCCCGCCGGTTGCGCGCCCGGGGTGACCTGGTCATCGGCACCCGCAGCCGCGAACTGCGCCGCCGCGGCATCGACTTCCGGCCGCGGCTGACCGACCTCGCCGGCCGCACGGCCCGCTTCGCCGACGGCACGGCGGTCGACGTCGACGCGGTCGTGTGGGCGACCGGCTACCGGCCCGACCACTCCTGGCTGCACGTGCCCGGCGTCGTCGTCGACGGCCAGGTCCGCCACACCGCCGGGGTCACCGACGTGCCCGGGCTGTACGTCCTCGGCCTGCCCTGGCAGACCTGCCGCGGCTCGGCACTGCTCGGCTTCGTCGGCGCGGACGCCGCCGCTCTCTCCGACCGCATGGCCGACGACGCGGCACACGGGCAGCGCCCCGAGCCGGCGACCCCGGCGGTTCTCCCGGCGTGACCACACCGCCGCGTCGACAGGGTCGGCTCACCGGAGTCCGGCCCGCCGAAGGAGGCACCCGTGTCCACCACCAGCCTGTCCCCCACCACCGCCCCCGCCGCGGGTGCCGACGTCACTGCGGCCCGGTTCCTCGCCGGCCTGGCCGTCACGCTGCTGCCGCTGCTGGCCGCCGTGATCGCCCTCGAGCTCGGGTGGCAGGCGTTCGCCGGGGACGCCTGGCCGGTCGCCGGTGCCGTCGCCGTCGGATGGGCGCTCGGCGGCGCGGCCTGGCTGTGCCGCCGCGGCTGGCGGACCGGCGCCGTACTCGTGGTCACCGGTGCGCCGGCGGCCGTGCTGGCCGGACCGGCCGCGCTCGGCTGGCTGTCCCCGGCCGGCCTCGTGCTGTGGGGACCGGTGAGCACCGTGCTGGCCGCGGCGCTGGTGATGGCCGCCGACCCGCTGGGTCCGAACGGCCCGATCCCCGCTCGCGACTGAGCCCCTGAGGAGGTCCCGGGGAGCCCCGAGTCGATCCACCCGCCGGAGAGGCGAGAGCCCGCCCTCCGTTCGGAGGGCGGGCTCCCGTCGTCACCCGCGATGCGGCTGTGGGTCAGTTGTCCTGGAGGTAGGACAGCAGCCGCAGGATCTCCAGGTACAGCCAGACGACGGTCACGAGCAGACCGAAGGCGACGTACCAGGCGAACTTCGCCGGAGCGCCGCGGCGGATCGCCTCGTCGGCCATGTCGAAGTCGAGCAGCAGCGAGAAGGCCGCGACACCGATGACGACGAGGCTGAAGACGATGGCCAGCGGGCCGCCGTCGCGCAGGCCGAGGCCGCCGGGGGTGAAGAAGCTCGCGATCAGGTTGACCAGGACCAACGCCAGGACACCGAACATCGCGCCGACGATCCAGCGGGTCAGCTTCGGCGTGACCCGGATGGCGCCGGTCTTGTAGACGACCAGCATGCCGAAGAAGACACCGAAGGTGCCGATCAGCGCCTGGACGACGATGCCCGGGTAGATGGCGTTGAACGCCTCGCTGATCGCGCCGAGGGCGACGCCGTAGAGCGCGCCGTAGGCCAGCGTGGCGGCCGGGTTGGCGATCTGCTTGAACGCGATCACCAGGCCGAGGACGAACGCGACGAGCACGGCCGGCAGCGCCAGGCCCCAGGCGGCCTGCCCGGGCATCGCCCAGACGGCGGCGGCGGCCAGGACGGTGACGAGGAAGGACAGGCCCGTCTTCTGGACGACGTCGTCCATCGTCATGTAGCGGGTGGTCGGCGGCGCGTACGGCGAACGGGCGTACGGCGACGGCGCGGCGTACGGGTCCTGCGTCGGGGCGCCGTACTGCGGAGCGCCGTACTGGGGCGCCCCGTACTGCGGGGCGCCGTACTGCGGAGCGCCGCCCCACTGGGTGGGCTGCTGGCTGTTGCCGGCGCCCGCGTTCGCGAAGCCCCGGCCGAAGACCGGGTTGTGGCTGGGCATCGTCATCTCCTCGAGGTGACAGGCGGTCGTGGGGTCTACGGTCCTGCACCCCACTCGTGCCGGTCAACGCCTGAGTGGGCGGTTGCGTTCCGGCTCCCCACGGCGGGTCACCCCTCGGGGTCGGAGCGTGCGGCGGCCCGTTCCCCCGAATGGGGGACAGGGACACCCCCTCGTTCGGATTGGTTCCGAAACGGATGGGCGCGGATCGTCGCTGCGAGCAGTCCAGCACCTCGCCAGGCAGCCGACTCCCAGCCCCGGAGCCCCTCATGGACCTCGCAGACACCCCGCTCCCCCGCCGCACGGTGCTCCGGTACGGCTTCGGAGCGGCGGCGACCACACTCCTGGCGAGCGCCGGCCTGCTCGCGTCGGCCGAGCGAGCCGCCGCCGACGTCGTCAACGCCCAGCTCCACGCGCTGAACGGCGAGCGCATCATGATCGACGGCCTGATCGTCCCGGTCCTCGGCTTCGGCAGCACCGCGCAGCGGGCCGAGATCCCCGGCGGCCGGCTCGAGGTTCAGACCGGCGACACGGTGAACGTGACGATCACCAACGGCACCACGCGCCAGGTCGGGCTCGCCGTTCCCGGCGTCCCCGGCGTCGACCCCGCTCCCGTCCCACCGGGGACCAGCCGCACCGTCTCGTTCAGCGCACCGTCCCGGCCGGGCACGTTCTCCTACGTCGGCACGATCGACGGCAGCGCCGACACCGGCCGGGCGCTGGGGACCACCGGAGCCCTCGTCGTCCGGTCCCGGGAGGACCCGAGGTCCATCGAGGCCAACTTCCCCGGCTTCCTGGGCCGGGCGCGCCGCCAGCCGCTGTTCGGCAACCAGCAGGCGGCGATCCCGACCGAGATCGTCCAGGAGCGCACCTGGCTGTTCGCCGAGCTGAACCCGGCCACCGCCCGGGATCTCGCCGGCGGGCGGGTCGCTCTCCCCAGCGACCCCGAACCCGAGTACTTCCTCATCAACGGGATCAGCGGGATGTTGGCGGTCGAGGACCCCGCCACGTTCCTCGAGGGCCGGGCGGGGTCACTGCTCACGCCCGGGGACGCCACGCTCGTCCGCATGATCAACACCGGCCGGGCGCCGCGGTCGGTGCACTTCCACGGCAACCACATCTGGGTGCTCAGCCACCCGGATACACCGTGGATCGTCGGCGCCAACAAGGACACGGTGCGCGTCCCCCCGGGCACCGTCGTGGACGTGCTGTTCCCGTTCAACACCCCGCCGGACTCGCTCCCCGTGGTCGACCGGGCCCAGAAGTACGTGGTCCACGACCACATCGAGATGGCCGAGACCGCCAGCGGTGGCCACTACGCCGGCGGCATGGTCTCCGAAGCCGTCTTCGACTGAGGAAGGAGCTGATCAGCATGGCCGGAGGACTCGTCCCCATCGACCAGAACCGCCCGGCGGACCTCACCCAGTCCACGCACTTCGGGCACAACTACCCGGAGGCCGGCCCCGAGACCCCGGGGCGGGTCCGGCCTGACGTGGCCTTCGTGCGCAAGGTCTTCAACGACAAGCTGGAGTTCTCGGACGGGGAGGACGTCGAGTTCTGGGCGTTCAAGGACCCGGACGACGACAAGCCCTTTCCCTCGACGCCGATCCGGGTCCGCCAGGGTCAGGTGGTCCACGTGACGATCGAGCCGTCGATCAACCGGCACACGATCCACCACCACGGCATCGAGCCGTCCACCTACAACGACGGGGTCCCGGACACGTCGTTCACCGTCAGCGGCGACTACACCTACCAGTGGCGGGCCGCGCGGGCCGGCACGTTCTTCTACCACTGCCACCGCAACGCCCCGCTGCACGTGCAGATGGGCATGTTCGGCTACCTGGTGATCGACCCGCCGACCGGGCCCGGGACGTTGTACGTCGGCGGCCCGCAGTACGACGTCGAGGCGATGTGGGCGACCTACGACATCGACCCGTCCTGGCGCGACTACAACCACGCCTCCGGCGAGGAGAACGCGATCGCCGACCGCACCCGGCTCAACCGCTTCCGTCCGCGCTACTTCACGATCAACGGCGTCGACGCCCGGCGGTCGCGGAACAGCGCGAAGACGACGGTGCGGGCCCGGGTCGGCCAGCGGGTTCTCCTGCGGCACCTGACCGGCGCGTACTTCGTCAACGTCGTCCGGTTCCCGGCCGCCCTGGAGCCGGTCGCGCACATGTCCGACGGCGAGCTGCTCCCCGCGCCGACGCCGCTGCCGGGCAACGTGCTCACGACGACCACGGCCGAGCGCTACGACCTGATCCTCACCCCGAGGACCACGGGGACGCACACCGTGACCTACGAGTTCCGGCACTGGCTCACCGGCGCCCTCGCCGGCACGGCCACCGCCCACGTGATCGTGACCTGACCGGACGGAGACGACGTCATGCGCACCTGGAACAGGACGACGGTCATCGGGGCGGCCGCCGGGTTGGCCCTGGCGGCCACCGCGACGACGACCCTGGCCGCGGCCCTGGCGGACGACGGCCGGCACCTCGAGGCCGACTTCACCAACGGCGGGCACGCCTGGCTGGAGCTCGAGGACCGCAACGTCGTGCCCGCGATCTGCTTCGTCTGGGACAACGACGCCCCCCAGGACGGGGACAGCATCGAGAGCCGGATCCTGACCCGCGACGGTGCTGAAGCGGTGTATCTGGGCATCAGCGACCAGTGGGTCGACGGTGGTGGGTCCGGCTGCGAGGTGATGCGGGAGGACCAGGAGTTCCGGGACGTGTTCGAGGACCCGGACCAGTACGTCGTGGAGGTCCGGGTCGTGGAGAACCAGGGAACGCCGGTGACTCCCCCCTTCCGGTCCGGGCCGCTGGAGCTCACCGACGGCACGTCCGGGTGAGCCGCACGGTGGGGTGCTGCGCGGCGAGAACGGCGCGATCAGCAGCTCGGCCGATGTCGGCCCGGCGGCACCGCCGGCTGATCGATGAGTTCCGCGCCTGCGTGCGGTCAGAGCCTCCAGGACCTGCTGAGAGACTCCCGCACCCGTACGCGGAGGAGACGCATGGCCAAGCTGATCTACTCGATGATCACCTCGCTGGACGGCTACGCCGAGGCGGCGGAGGGCGACATCGGCACCGGCGCGGCCGACGACGAGGAGGTGCACACCTTCATCGGCGACGTCTTCCGCCCGGTCCGCACGTACCTCTACGGCCGGCGCATGTACGAGACGATGGTCTTCTGGGAGACCGCGCACACCCTGCCCGACGCGCCACCGCACATCGTGCAGTACGCCCGGGACTGGCAGGCCGCCGAGAAGATCGTCTACTCCACGACGCTGGACTCGGTGTCGAGCGAGAGGACCAGGATCGAGCGGACCTTCGACCCGGACGCGGTGCGCCGGCTCAAGGCCGAGGCCGACCACGACCTCACCGTCGACGGCCCGAACCTGGCCGCCCAGGCGATCGCCGCGGGCCTGGTGGACGAGTACCACCTCTTCGTGACGACCAGCGTGGTCGGTGGCGGCAAGCGGTTCTTCCCCGACGGCGTCCGCCTCGATCTGGAACTGGTCGAGGAACGCGCCTTCGACACCGGTCTGGTCTACGCGCGCTACCGGACCCGCTGAGCCGGCACCTGGCGCCGGTGGGTCGGCAGCGACCCCGCGGGCAGGCGAGAGCGGTCAGCTCCTGACGGTGGGGTGCTAACCGTTGCCCTGACCAGCGGTGGAGCACCGACTTCGGCGGACTTCTGACACGTTTCCGCCGGACTTCTTACACAGCTGACCGACGGCAGGGCGCCAACGGAGGGTCGCGGGCTGGGTTCGCGCCCTTCGGATAGGGGTACGTCAAGGTCCACAACTACAGCGGCCGCCTCTCTCCCGGGCCACCGGAGAGGCGGGCAGCGTGCAATCAAACATGCCGGCGATCCGCGTCTTCCTGGTCGACGCGCACGAAGTCTCCCGGCGCGGAGTCGCCGCGGTGCTGGCAGCCGATCCGCGGATACGCGTGGTCGGCGAGGCCGAATCTGTGGACCAGGCGCGGCGACGCGCCCTGGCCGTGCGGCCGGACGTCGCGGTCGTAGCCGGCGCGCAGCTGTGCGCGGACCTGGGCCTGGTGCTGCCCGGGCTGCGCTGCCTGGTGCTGGGTCAGGACGTCAGCCCCGAGGCGGTGTCCGCCGCCATCCGGGCGGGCGCGTCCGGCTACCTCGTCAAGGACGTGCTTGGCGCGGAGCTCGTGGCCGCGGTGCGCCGGGTGGCCGCCGGCCACACCCTGTTCGTCGCGGCGACGAGCCCGCTGCCCGAGCCCAGCTCCAACGGTCACCACCGGGACCGGTTGACGCTGCTCACCGACCGGGAGGGCCAGTTGCTGCAGCTGCTCGGCGAGGGCATCAGCAACCGCGAGATCGCCGAGCGTCTCCGCCTGGAGGTCAAGACGGTGAAGAACTACGTCACCGCCCTGCTGGCGAAGTTGCAGCTGGCCAACCGCACCCAGGCGGCGGTCCTCGCCACCGAGTTGCGCATCGGCGATGGGGACACGTCAGCATTTCGCCGGACCAACGGCTAGCAACTGACGGTGCCCCCGGTCGGGTTCGAACCGACACTGGGACCCTTTTAAGGGGCCTGCCTCTGCCAGTTGGGCTACGGGGGCCGCCCGGAACGCTAGCGCCGCGGCACGAGCGCACCACGCCGTGTCCTCAGCTGGCCTGGGCGCTCCCCGGCCGGGCCGGGTCGACCGCCGGCGGGGGCAGCTGGCCGGCGCGGCCGGTGTTGGCCGCCGCGACGAACTCGCGGCGCGGGTCCTGGAGCTGGCCCAGCGAGATGACCTCCCGGCGGAACACCGCGGCGAGGGTCCAGTCGGCGACCACCCGCGCCTTGCGGTTGAAGGTCGGCACCCGGCTGACGTGGTAGCTGCGGTGCATGAACCAGGCCGGCCAGCCCTTGAGCTTCACGCCGTAGACCTGCGCCACGCCCTTGTGCAGGCCGAGGCTGGCCACCGACCCGGCGTAGCTGTGCCGGTAGGGCTGGGGCTGCCCGCCGCTGAGCACCGCCACGACGTTGTCGGCGAGCCGCTTGGCCTGCCGGACGGCGTGCTGCGCGTTGGGCGCCGTGGTGGCGCCGGGCTCGCTCTTGGTGAGGTCGGGGACGGAGGCGAGGTCGCCGGCCGACCAGGCGTCCGGCATCCCCGCCACCTGCAGGGTCGGCTCGCAGACCACCCGGCCGCGCTCGTCGAGCGGCAGGTCGGTGGAGGCCAGCATCGGGTTCGGCTTGGTGCCCGCCGTCCAGACGAGGGTGTCGCTGGCGAACTCCTCCCCGTCGGAGAGGCGGACGGTGCAGGAGTCGGAGATCGACTCCAGGCGGGTGTTCAGCCGCACGTCCATGCCCCGCGCGGTGAGCTGCTTGACCGTCCACGCGGCCATGTCCAGGTCGACCTCGGGCAGGATCCGCCCCATCGCCTCGACCAGCACCCAGCGCATGTCGTTCGGCGAGAGCCGCGGGTAGTAGTGGCTGACGGCGTAACGGGCCATGTCCTCGAGCTCGGCGAAGGCCTCGACCCCCGCGTAGCCCCCGCCGACGAAGGTGAAGGTCAGCGCGCGGCGGCGGACCGACGGGTCGTCGGTGGAGCTGGCCGCGTCCAGCCGGGCGAGCACGTGGTTGCGCAGGTAGATGGCCTCGCCGACGTTCTTGAACCCGATGCCGTGCTCGGCCAGCCCGGGGATCGGCAGCGTGCGCGCCACCGAGCCCGCGGCCATGACCAGCACGTCGTAGGTCAGGTCGAACGGCTCGCCCTCGATGGGGGCGATGCGGGCCCGCTTCTCGGCGTGGGTGAGCCCGGTGACCGCGCCGGTGACCACCCGGCAGCGCGGCAGCGTCCGGCGCAGCGGCACCACCACGTGCCGCGGCTCCACCGAGCCGGCCGCCGCTTCGGGCAGGAAGGGCTGGTAGGTCATGTGCGGCTGCGGGTCGACGACGACGATCTCCGCCCGGCCCCGCGACAGCTTCTTCTGCAGCCGGAGGGCGGTGTAGAGGCCGACGTAGCCGCCGCCCACGACCAGGACCACGGGTCGCTGCGCCATGGGGCGAGCCTAGGGGTGCGGCCCGGTCGCCGACACCGTGGCGGCGACCTGGGTGGCCCGGGACAGGACGGCGTCCAGCATCGGTTCGGTGAGCTTGCCGGTGAAGGTGTTCTGCTGGCTGACGTGGTAGCTGCCGAGCAGGGTGAGCGGCCCACGCGGGCCCTCGAGCCGCACCTCCACGCCGTGCCCGAACGCCGGACGCGGCCTCGGCAGCCGGTAGCCGGCCTGGGCGAGCACCGGCCACAGCGCCGTCCAGCCGAAGCCGCCGAGGACGACGACCACCCGCAGCCGCGGCAGCAGCTCCAGCTCCCGGGCCAGCCACGGTGAGCAGGTGTCGCGCTCCTCGGGTGTCGGGGCGTTGGCGGGCGGGGCGCAGCGCACCGCCGCGGCGACCCGGACGCCGGTCAGCTCCAGCCCGTCCCCGATGTGCGTGGACGTCGGCTGGTTGGCCAGCCCGGCCCGCCACAGCGCGGCGAAGATCCAGTCGCCGCTGCGGTCGCCGGTGAAGACCCGGCCGGTGCGGTTCCCGCCGTGCGCCGCCGGCGCCAGCCCGACGACCGCGATCCGGGCGTCGGCCGGCCCCAGCCCGGGCACCGGGCGGCCCCAGTAGTCCTGATCGCGGAAGGAGGCGCGCTTCACCCGGGCCACCTCCTCGCGCCAGGCGACCAGCCGCGGGCAGGCGCGGCAGCCGGAGACCCGGGTGTCGAGGACGGCGAGGTCGCGGGCACCCCGCGCGGAGCGGACGACGCCGGCCGGGCTGCGGGTGACCGGGAAGCCGGCCGGGTCGGTCGCCACGGGGGAAGTGGACCACCCGGGCCGACACGAGGGGCGCCCGGGGCGGCATGATCGCCGCCGTGGCCAGGAAGAAGAAGCAGAAGGCACCGCTGACCTTCAAGCTGCTCGGCACGGGCATGGCGGCCGGCACGGGGATCGCCGTCCGGAAGCTCGCCGACGCGAGCTGGTACGCGGCGCGCGGTTCCGCCCCGCCCAAGAACCCGGCCGCGCCGGGGGTCGGCTGGGGCGAGGCGCTGGCGTGGGCCGCGGTGTCGGGGGTCGCCGTGGCGGCCGGCCGGCTCGCCGCCGCCCGCGGTGCCGCCGCGACCTACCAGTCGCTGACGGGGAAGCTCCCGCCCGGGCTGAACACCGACAGCCCCAGCCCCTGACTCAGCGCCCGGCCAGTCCGAGGGCGATGCCGTCGAGGATGTCGTGCTCGCTGACGACGACGTCGTCGAGGGCGAACGCGTCCATGATCACCCGCAGGATGAGCGAGCCGGCGCCGATGACGTCGACCCGCCCCGGGTGCATCACCGGCTCCGCGGCCCGCCGCTGCCGGGTGGCGGTGAGCAGGCCGGCGGTCACCGACCGGACGCCGGCCACCGGGATGCGCGAGCCGTGGATGACCACCGCGTCGTAGGCGGGCAGGCCGAGCGCGAGCGCGGCGACGGTGGTGACCGAGCCGGCCAGCCCGACCAGCGTGGCCGCCTCGTGCACCGGGACCGCGGTCTCGACCTCGGCGAGGGCGGCGCGGATGTCGGCCTCGGCGCGCTGGATCTCGTCGGCGGTGGGCGGGTCGCCGTGCAGGTGCCGCTCGGTGAGCCGGACGCAGCCGACGTCGACCGACCGGGCGGCGCGCACGCCTGCGGAGTCGCCGAGGACGAACTCGGTCGAGCCGCCGCCGATGTCCACGACGAGGTACGGCGGGTGCGGCGCGGGCTGTCCGTGCGCGGCGACCGCGGCGTCGAGCGAGGCGGTGGCCCCGAGGTAGGACAGCCGCGCCTCCTCGTCGCCGGCGACCACGTCGGGCAGCTGCCCGAGCGTCGCCACCACCATGTCCTCGAAGTCGGTGCGGTTGGCGGCGTCCCGGCTGGCGCTGGTCGCGACCATGCGCACGTCGGTGGCGCCGAGCTCCCGCGCCCGGGCGGCGTACTCGGCCAGCACGACCCGGGTCCGTTCGATCGCCTCGGGTGCCAGCCGGCCGGTGGCATCGACGCCCTGGCCCAGCCGGACGACCTCCATCCGGCGCAGCAGGTCGGTGTGCGGTCCCTGGACGGGCACGTCGGCGACCAGCAGGCGGATGGAGTTGGTGCCGCAGTCGATCGCCGCGACGCGGGTCACGCGCTCTCCTCGGGTTCGGGCCGGGCGCAGGGGCCGTTCGCCCACCACTGCCCCATCTCGGCGACCGCGCGGTCGCCGATCGGGTTGACGCCGGGGCCGGCGGCGAGCGCGTGCCCGGCCAGCGCGTGCAGGCACTTGACCCGGTCGGGCATGCCCCCGGCGGTGTGGCGGGTGGGCAGCACGTCGAGGGCGTCGCGCTCGGCGAGGTAGGCCTCGTGCGCGGCCCGGTACCGGGCGGCCAGCTGGGGGTCGGTGCCGAGCTCGTGCTGCCACTCGCGCATCCGGCCGGCCGACTCCAGCCGGCTGGCGGCGGCCGAGGCGCGCGGGCAGGTCAGGTAGTACAGCGTGGGGAACGGCGTGCCGTCCTCCAGCCGCGGGGCGGTCTCGACGACGTCCGGCTGGCCGCAGGGACAGCGGTGCGCCACGGCGCGGACGGCACGCGGCGGCCGGCCCAGCTGACGGGACACGATCTCCCGCTCCACCGGGGTCACCGGTTCCTTCACTCGCTCGGCTCCTCGTCGCCGTCGGCATCGGCGACCGACTGCAGCAGCGCCTCGTACCAGGGCAGCTCGCCGTCCTCCGGCTCGGGGACGGTGCCGGCGTCGCCCTCGACCGCCGCTCCGTCGACGACGACGAGCAGCCGGTCACCGGGCAGCACGTAGGTCAGCCGTTCGCGGGCCTCCCGGGCGGTGAACGCCGGGTCGTCCTGGCGCTCCAGCTCCTCCTGGAGGTCCTCGATCCGCTGGTCGAGCGCGGTGCCCTCGGCGGCGAGGGCGGTCAGCTCGGCGCGGCCGGCGAGGTACTGCCTTATCGGCCCGGCGAGGGTCAGGGCGAGCAGCAGCACCAGCCCGACCAGGACCACCGCCCGGCCGGTGAACAGCGGGCGGCGCGGCGCGCCGCCGGACGGCGCCGGGCGCGCGGTGCGCCGCTTCGACCGCCGGGGCTCCGGCCGGCTGCCCGCACCGGAGCGGGAGCCGGCCGGTACCGGTCGGGACGCCGCGTTCGTGAGCGGCCGCCCGGTGGTGCGCCGCCGGGCGGGAGGGACGGCGCCCGCCCCGCCGCGGCGACCGCGCGCCGCGCTCATCGGGCGGAGGAGCTCATCGGTCGGTCAGCCGCGGGAACGCACCCGCACCCGCGTAGCGGGCGGCGTCGTCGAGCTCCTCCTCGATGCGCAGCAGCTGGTTGTACTTCGCCACACGCTCGCTGCGCGCGGGCGCACCGGTCTTGATCTGCCCGCAGTCGGTGGCCACGGCCAGGTCGGCGATCGTGGTGTCCTCGGTCTCGCCCGAGCGGTGGCTCATCATGCAGCGGTAGCCACTGCGGTGGGCCAGGTTCACCGCGTCCAGGGTCTCGGTGAGCGTGCCGATCTGGTTGACCTTCACCAGCAGCGCGTTGGCGGCCTTGCGGGAGATGCCGTCGGCGAGCCGGGCCGGGTTGGTGACGAACAGGTCGTCGCCGACCAGCTGGACGCGCTCGCCGATCGCCGAGGTCAGCGCGATCCAGCCGTCCCAGTCGTCCTCGGACAGCGGGTCCTCGATCGAGACGATCGGGTACGAGTCGACCAGCTCGCGGTAGTAGTCGATGAGGAACTCCGCCGGGCGGCGCTGCCCCTCGAAGTCGTAGCCGCCGTCGGTGTGGAACTCGGTGGCCGCGACGTCGAGCGCCAGCCCGATGTCGTCGCCGAGGGTGTAGCCGGCCTTCTCCACGGCCTCGGCGATCAGGTCGAGGGCGTCGCGGTTGCTCGGCAGGTCGGGGGCGAAGCCGCCCTCGTCGCCCAGGCCGGTGGCCAGGCCGCGGCCCTTCAGCACCGACTTGAGGGCGTGGTAGGTCTCGGCGCCCATGGCCAGCGCCTCGGCGAACGTCGCCGCGCCGATCGGGGCGATCATGAACTCCTGGACGTCGACGTTGCTGTCGGCATGGGCCCCGCCGTTGACGATGTTCATCATCGGGACCGGCAGCAGGTGGGCCGACGGGCCGCCGACGTAGCGGAACAGCGGCAGGCCGGAGGAGTCGGCGGCGGCGCGGGCCACCGCGAGGCTCACGCCGAGGAGGGCGTTGGCGCCGAGGCGGGACTTGTCCGGCGTCCCGTCGAGGTCGATCAGCCGCTGGTCGACCAGCCGCTGCTCGCTGGCGTCGTAGCCCACCAGCTCGGGGCCGATGACGTCCAGCACGCCGTCGACGGCCTTGGTCACCCCCTTGCCGCCGTAGCGCTCACCTCCGTCGCGCAGCTCCACGGCCTCGAAGGCGCCGGTCGAGGCGCCACTGGGGACCGCCGCGCGGGCGATCGTCCCGTCGTCGAGGGCGACCTCGACCTCCACGGTGGGGTTTCCGCGCGAGTCGAGGATCTCCCGCGCGCCTACGGCGTCGATGCTGGGCACGGGTGGAGCCTAGCCAGCCCGCCCGGAACCGCTCACCAGCCGCGCGCCAGTGCGAGCGAGACCTCTGCCCCGCGCACCGATGAGAACCGGCGTCCGCCATCGTCTCCTCAGCAACGACCACCCGACCGGCGCGTGAGCCCGCGCCGGCCGACCAGCTGAGGAGCAGGCAATGGGCGCGATCAAGGTGCACGAGTTCACCACCGTCGACGGTGTCGTGGACGCACCCATGTGGACGATGGACTACGGCTTCCCCGACGACCTGGCCACCTCCATCGGCGGCCTCACCGCCTCGTCGTCGGGCATCCTCCTCGGCCGCACCACCTTCGAGATGTTCGCGCCGGCCTGGTCGACCCGGACCGTGGAGGACGACCCGGGAGCTCCGTTCTTCAACGAGACCCGCAAGTACGTCGTGTCCTCCACCCTCGCCGACGCCGAGGCCGTGTGGTCCAACTCGACGGTGGTCGGCGGCTACGACGCCGAGCGTCTGCGGGCGCTCAAGATCGAGGAGGCCGGTGACCTCTACGTGAGCGGCAGCGCGACGCTCGTGCGGGCCCTGCTGGCCGACGGCCTGGTCGACGAGCTGCATCTGTACGTCTACCCCGTCGCCGTCGGGACGGGCATCCGGCTGTTCCCCGACGGCGCACCGCGGACGCCACTGTCGCTTCTCGGTGCCGAGCGCCTGAGCAACGGGGTGGCGCACTTGACCTACGGTCCGGCGCCCTCCGCCGGCTGAGTGCCGCGCGCCGGTGGGCCGGGCTCCCGCCTCGGGGGTCGGGCCCACCGGCGCGGACCCTAGTAGGGCGGGAGGTCGAGGTCGGTGCCGAACCGCGGTGGGTGACTGACCAGGACCTCGCCGTTGGGCATGGTGACCGCCAGCCCGCCGTCGTCGGCCTCGTCGAAGCGCCAGCCCGGAGCCTGGTGCTTGAGCCGGTGATGGTGCTCGCACAGACAGCAGAGGTTGTGGTGGGCGGTGGGCCCCTCGGGCCACTCGAGCCGGTGGTCCAGGTCGCACGTCCGGGCCCGGCGCCGACAGCCCGGGAAGCGGCAGCGCCGGTCGCGCAGCCGGACGAAGCGGTCGAGCACGGCACCGGGCGTGTAGCCGTCGGTCTCCGGTGGCGGGCCGAGCGCCGCACCACGGCGGATGCCCGCGGCGTCGGTGAGCGCCACCAGGCCGCCCCGGAGCTTGTCCACGATGGCGACGTGTGGCCGGTGCGCCAGTGCGGTTCGGTCGAGGTCGCTCACGCCGATCAACGCACCGACGTCCAGCACCGCGCAGCTCCCCGTCGGTCCAGACGCCCTCGAGGACCGCCTCCCTCGCCCCGGCGAGCCCGTCGCGGACCGCGGCCGCGTGCCGTGCCGCAGCCAGCGCGAGCCACTCGGTGAGCGTCCGGTCCGCCACCGGAGTGGGGTCGGGAGGACCGCCCGGTGGTCCCGGTTCAGCAGGTGGGGGCACCGCGGGAATCCGCGGTTCCGGTTCACCGGCGGGTGGGTCGACCGGCGCCGAGGCGGACGGAACCGGCTCCGGCCCGGTCGCCGAGGCGTCGTCCGGCAGCGCGCTCACGTCGGGCGCGGGGCGCGGCAGGAGGCCGAAGGCGTAGCCCAGCTCGCGGACCATCTCGGCCGGCACCACCTGCCCGTCGACCTGCCCCGGCTCGGCGCCGCCGAGCATCGTCTCCAGGGTGGCGACGAGCGTGAGCGCGATGGTGACCGGCGGCATGCCGTGCTCGCCGGGCCGCAGGACGAGGTCCTGCAGGCAGTCGGCCATCCGCTGCTGCTTGGTCCGCTGGTCACCCTCGACGCGCACCTGATCCGCGTAGGCCTCCAGCTGCCGGTAGATCGCCGCCGCGGCCGGCAGCGGCAGGTCGACGGCCACCGTCGCGGTGCCGTCGCGGCGGTCGTGCAGCCGGACACCCCGCCCGCGGATCGCGGCCACCAGCTTGCGTGCCGCGGCCTCGGCGTCCCGGCGCAGCACGATCCGCCGGGCACAGTCGCCGAGTTGCGGCGGGGTCTTGCGGCCCAGCAGACCCAGCACGTGCGCCTCGATCTCGGCGCGCAGGCCGTCGTCCGCGACCGGGCCGACGATCGCGACCATCTGGCGGGCATGGGCCGGGCTCAGGACCCCGCGGGACAGCAGGTCCAGCGTCATCGGGAGGCGCTCGTCGAGCACCAGGGCCTCGGCGAGCTGCACCGTCGCGGCCACGGCGCTGATCCGCAGCGTCGGTGCCACCTCGTCGACCGCCCACTCGCTCACCTCGGTGAGCACTGCCGGCCGAGCCGCGCGGGTGGCTGCTGACATGGCCCCCTGCTCCCCGGGTTGCCGGTCCAGCCGAGCCGCCGGCCGGCAACGGGCGAACTCGGCCAACGACGTCACCATCGCCCCCGTCGCCTGCGCGATCGCGCGCGCCGCCGTCGACGCCCGCTGCAGTGGCTCCGCGCCGGCGTCGAGCAGCCGGCGCAGCTCGGCGAACTCCGCCTCGGCGGCGTCGGCGGTCGGAGCACCGTCGTCGGGCCGACCGCTCGTCGCGTGTGGCCCAGAACCCTCGATGAGCCAGGCGACGCCCCACCGCAGTTCCGGCTGGACGGCGTCGATGACGCACCACTCGCCGACGAGCGCGGAGGTCATCCGCGCCTCGAACCCGGACGGGAGGCCGAGGTCCGCGAGGTCGCGAGAGAGTACGTCGAACACGTGTTCGATCTTAGCAACCGGTGGTGTCGCTGAACAGCGCAGATGCAGCCTGTGGACAGTGTTTGCGACTGTGGAAGGAGCCCTGGTATCGGTGCGGTGGGGACGGATCCACCCCCCACGCCGAGCGCGTCGCCGAGCGGTTCCAGCCGACTCGCCGCACTGCTGACCCTCCCGCCGCGAAGTGCTCCCCGGACGGGGATGGCACCTCGGAGAGGGGGCAGTCGAGCCGTTCGAGCAGGACGAGTGACCTGCTGACGGGCTACACCCGCACCAGCCCCGCAGCCGGGGCGCGGTCATCCCTCGACGGCGGCGTCCAGCTCGCCCGCGTAGCGGCGGACCGCCTCGCGCAGCGCGTCCTCGACGTCCCAGCCGCGCTGGGCCGCGCCGCTGACCACCGCCAGCAGCCGCTCCCCCAGCTCCTCGGGACTGCGGGCCGACAGCTCGGCCGGCTCGGGCACCGGCAGCCCGGCCCGGCCGGCCCGGCGGATCAGCGCGGCGCCCCACGAGGCGGCCGGCTGCGACCGGGCGACGCCCTCCGTGGGCGACCGGCGCTGCTTCTCCGCCTTCTTGATCTCCTCCCAGCCGGCCTCGACCTGGGCGACGTCGCGGGGGCCGGCGTCGCCGAACACGTGCGGGTGCCGGCGGACCAGCTTGTCGACCAGGTCGCCGGCCACCTCGTCGATGGTGAACCGGCGGTCGGGGTCGGCCTCGGCGGCGACGCGGGCGTGGAAGACGACCTGGAGCAGCACGTCGCCGAGCTCCTCGCGCATGGCCGCCGCGTCGTCGTCGACGATCGCGTCGTAGGCCTCGTGCGCCTCCTCCAGCAGGTAGCCGCGCAGCGAGGAGTGCGTCTGCTCGGCGTCCCACGGGCAGCCACCGGGCGAGCGCAGCCGGTCCATGACCGCGACCACGTCGAGCAACCGGGCGCCCGGGGGCAGCGGGGCACCGTCCACGACCTCGTCGGCGTCCACCGCCTCGCCGGACACCAGGGCGACCACCTCGTCGGGGTGGGCGGCCGCCGCGACGGCGTCCGGAACGTCCTCGACCCGCCAGCCCGCGGCGCGCAGCGCCTGCGCCGTGGCCGCCGCGCCCGGCAGCGCCACCACCGGCCGGTCGCCGGCCAGCGCCCGCCAGCCGGCGGGTCCGAGGAGGCCAGGGAGGGACGGGCTGACGGTGACGGCGAGCGCGACGGGCACGCGGTCAGTCTCCGGCAGCCGCCGGACCGGTGTCCCCACCGGCGTCGCCGGCGCCGTCGAGGATGTCCACCACGCCGTCCTCCGCCGGCACGATCGAGCCCTCCTCGATGACGCCGAAGCGCGGGTTGACCGTGATGTCGAGGTCCGCCCGGACCTCGGCGACCAGCTCCTGCGCCGCCTGGTCGCCCGCGGCCTGGGCGTCGGCCTCGAGGTCGGGTCGGACCTCCTCGAAGCTGGGGGCGACCGGCTGGCCCACGAAGACGACGAGGACGCCGGTCACCTCCGGGACCGTGACCGTGAACGCGGTGTTCGGCGCCGCGGTGGTGACCTGGTCGGCGATCGCCGACGGCACCTGGTCCCGGGACCGCGGCTGGACCTGTGCGAGCGTGGTCGCGCCCGGGTACTGCGCCGCGATCGTGGGGTAGGCGGACGGGTCCGCGGTGAGGGTGGCGACCGCGGCGTCGGCGGCGACCTGGTCGGGGACGGTGATGTACCCGAGCGCGACCTGCGACAGCGAGGGCAGCGCCTCCTCGTACCGCGCGCGCAGCTCCTCCTCGCTGACCTCCTCGCTCAGGCCCTCCTCCTCCGCGATCCGCTGGCGCACCAGCTGCTGGCGGACGGTCTCGAAGACGTCGGCCCGGCCCACGCCCTGGCCCGCGGCCTGCTGGTAGAGCGCCTCGGGGTCCTGGTCGCCGATCAGCTCGTCGAGCAGGGCCTGGACCTCGGCGTCGTCCGGGGTGACGCCGAACTGCGCGGCCACCTGGTCGTACACCTCGGCCTGCACCAGCCGGGTGAGGACCAGCCGGGTGTACTCGTCCTCGCGGCCGGCGGTCGCCGCGGCGAGGGCGGGGTCGGCGAGCCGCTCGTCGACCGCCGCCTCCAGCTCGGCGACGGTGACCCGCTCCTCCGCGACGTAGGCCGCGACGTTGGGCGAGGTCCGGCACCCGGCCAGCCCGGCCAGCGCGACCAGGCCGACGGCCAGCGATGCGGTCAGGCGACGCGTCTGCACAGTTGGCGAGGGTGCCACACACGGTGGAACGCACGGCGCAGGCACCGAGCAGATCCGCCGACGGGCCTCAGGACGCCGCGGCGACCGGCACTTCGAGGACGGCGGTCAGCAGCGCGTGCAGGTTCTCCAGCAGGGTGACGTCGCGCAGCGGCGTCCGCCGGTCCGGGCCGACCGGCACCTTGAGGGAGATCGTGTCGACGGCGGCCTTGTAGGTGGCGCCGTCGGCCAGCCGGGCCAGCCGCATCTGCTGCGACTCGCGCAGGGGCACCGGCGAGATCCGGATGGCCCGGCCCTGCATCGACACCTCGGTGACCCCGAAGCGCCGCACCGCCGCGCGGAAGCGGGCGACGGCCAGCAGGTTGAGCACCGGCGCCGGCGGGGCGCCGTAGCGGTCGGTCAGCTCGTCGAGCACCGCCTGCGCCTGCTCGTCGGACTGCACCGACGCCACCTTGCGGTAGGCCTCCATCCGCAGCCGCTCGCCGGGCACGTAGTCGTGCGGGAGGTGCGCGTCGACCGGCAGGTCCACCCGCACGTCGGCCGGCTCGGCCGGGACCTCCTCGCCGGTGACCTGGGCGCGGTAGTCGGCCACCGCCTCGCCGACCAGCCGCACGTACAGGTCGAAGCCGACGCCGGCGATGTGCCCCGACTGCTCGCCGCCGAGCAGGTTCCCCGAACCGCGGATCTCCAGGTCCTTCATCGCCACGGCCATGCCGGCGCCGAGGTCGGTGTTGTGCGCGATCGTGGTCAGCCGGTCCACCGACGTCTCGGTCAGCGGCCGCGACGGGTCGTAGGTGAAGTACGCGTAGGCCCGCTCGCGACCACGACCCACCCGGCCGCGGATCTGGTGCAGCTGGGAGAGGCCGAAGGTGTCGGCGCGGTCGACGACCAGGGTGTTGGCGTTGGGGATGTCCAGGCCGGACTCGACGATCGTCGTCGCCACCAGGACGTCGTACTCCTTCTCCCAGAAGCCGACCATGATCCGCTCGAGCTCGTGCTCCTTCATCTGCCCGTGGCCCACGGCGACCCGCGCCTCGGGGACGAGCCGGCGGATCTTGGCCGCGGCCTTGTCGATCGACTGCACCCGGTTGTGGATGACGAAGACCTGGCCGTCGCGCAGCAGCTCGCGACGGATCGCGGCGGCCATCTGCTTGTCGTCCCACGCGCCGACGTAGGTCAGCACCGGGTGCCGCTCCTCGGGCGGGGTGAGGATCGTCGACATCTCGCGGATGCCGGTCAGCGACATCTCCAGGGTCCGCGGGATCGGGGTGGCCGACATCGACAGGACGTCGACCGCCGTCCGCATCGTCTTCAGGTACTCCTTGTGCTCGACGCCGAACCGCTGCTCCTCGTCGACGACGACCAGGCCGAGGTCCTTGAACCGGGTGGTCGGCTGGAGCAGCCGGTGGGTGCCGACCAGGACGTCGACCTCCCCGGCGGCCAGCTGCCGCAGCGTCTCCGAACTCTCGGCGTCGGACTGGAAGCGGGAGAGCACCTTCACCGTCACCGGGAACTGCGCGAACCGCTCGGAGAAGGTCTTGAAGTGCTGGTTCGCGAGCAGCGTCGTCGGCACCAGGACGGCGACCTGCTTGCCGTCCTGCACCGCCTTGAACGCCGCCCGGACGGCGATCTCGGTCTTCCCGTAGCCGACGTCGCCGCAGATGATCCGGTCCATCGGCACCGGGTTCATCATGTCGGCCTTGACCTCGTCGATCGCGGCCAGCTGGTCGGGGGTCTCGTGGAAGGGGAAGGCGTCCTCGAGCTCGCGCTGCCAGACGGTGTCCGGGCCGAACGCGTGCCCCGTGGTCGCCATCCGCGCCGAGTACAGCCGGATCAGCTCCGCGGCGATCTGCTTGACCGCCCGACGGGCCTGGCCCTTGGTCTTCTGCCAGTCGGCGCCGCCGAGCTTGGACAGCGCCGGGGCCTCTCCGCCCACGTAGCGGGTGAGCTGGTCGAGCGCGTCGGTGGGCACGAACAGCCGGTCCGGCGGCTGGTTCCGCTTCGACGGCGCGTACTCGACGATCAGGTAGTCGCGCTGCCCGCCGTTGACGGTGCGGCTGACCATCTCGATGTACCGGCCGATGCCGTGGTGCTCGTGGACGACGAGGTCCCCGGGCTGCAGCTGGACCAGGTCGACGGCGTTGCGGCGGCGGGCCGGCATCTTCACCGCGTCGCGCATCGAGGTGCCGCGCTGCCCGGTCAGGTCGTGCTCGGTGAGCAGCGCCAGCCCCACGCCCGGGAAGGCGAACCCGGCCTCGAGGTTGCCCTGGGTGATGTGCGTCAGCCGCGGCTCGGGGGCCGTCGCGATGTCCGGGACCAACCGGGCGCCGAGGTCTGCCTCGGCGAACTGGTCGGCGGCGCGCTGGGCGGGGCCGGGCCCGGCGAAGGTGACGACGACCCGCCAGCCCTGGCGCTGCCAGCCGCGCATCTGGTCGATCGCGCGCCCCTGGTCGCCGTGGAACCGCTCGACGGTGGTCGCGTCGAGGGTGACGTGCGTGTCGTCGTCCTCGCTGGCGAGGGTGAACGCGCCGGTGCTCCACCAGGGCAGGCCGCGGCCGCGGGCGGCGGCCTCGACGTCGGCCAGGTCGCGGAAGGACGACGCGCCGAGGTCCAGCGGCGCCTCCCCGGCCTCGGCGGCGGTGGCCCACGAGGCGGCGAGGAACTCCTCGGCGGTGCGCACCAGGTCCGCGGCGCGGCTGCGCACCCGTTCGGGGTCGCACACCAGCACGTGGGTGCCGGTCGGGAGCAGGTCGGTGAGCAGCTGCATCTGCGCCTCGCCCAGCAGCGCCGGGGTCAGCGACTCCATGCCCTCGACGGCGATCCCCTCGGCCAGCTTGCCGAGGATCTCCAGCAGCCCGGGGTGCTGGTGAGCCAGAGCGGCCGCCCGCTCGCGCACCTCGGGGGTGAGCAGCAGCTCGCGGCACGGCGGGGCCCACAGCCGGTCGGGCCGCTCGTCGAGGGAGCGCTGGTCGGCGGCGGAGAAGTAGCGCAGCTCGTCGACCTCGTCGCCCCAGAACTCCACGCGCACGGGGTGCGGCTCGGTCGGCGGGAAGACGTCGAGCAGCCCGCCGCGGACGGCGAACTCGCCGCGCTTCTCCACCAGGTCGACGCGGGTGTAGGCGGCGTCGGTGAGCGCGCGGGCGACGTCCTCCAGCTCGGCGGTGTCCCCGGGCGCGAGCTCGACCGGCACCAGGTCGCCCAGCCCGGGCGTGAGCGGCTGGAGCACGCTGCGCACCGGCGCGACGAGGACGTCGATGACCCCGTTGTCGCCGGGGTGCGTGAGGTCGCGCAGCACGGCCAGCCGGCGACCGACGGTGTCCGCGCGCGGGGACAGCCGCTCGTGCGGCAGCGTCTCCCAGGCGGGGAAGACCTCGGTGCGCCGGCCGGGAAGGAAGCAGCGGAGCTGGTCGGCGACGGCGTCGGCGTCACGCTCCCCCGCCGTCACGACCACCACCGGCACGCCGGCGCCCGGCGCCTGCGCGGCGAGGGCCGCGGCCACCAGCGGCTGGACCGACGGAGGGGCGGTGACCGCCAGCTCCGCGTTCCCGGCCGCGGCCACGACGCGGGCCAGGCCGGGGTCGGTGAGGACGACGTCGAGCACGCCGCGCAGGGACACGGGTGGATCACTCCTGAGAGGCCGGGGCCACACACGACGCGCCGGGTGCGCGGGGGACCGGGGACCCAGGTTAGTCCCGGGATCCGACAGCGGCAGCGGCCGCACGGGAGACGGCCGGCGACGGCCGCTGGACGGCGTCCTCCGATCAGGTGGTCCTGCGCGCCGAGCGCGGACGGAGGGTCACCGTCCGGCAACATCGGGTTCCGACATCGGGTCTCGGAGGGGCGGTACATGCGGTCACGGGGGCAGGGGGCTGCCGCGCGCCTCCCGCGGCTCTACCTGGCGGCGGTGGGGCTGCTCGTGGGGATCACCATCACCGCGGCGCGGGTGGGCGGCTCGCCCGAGGACCCGGCGGAGGGATCGCCGCCGACCCCGTCCCCGCCCGAGGCGGTCGCGCCGTCCGGCTCGGGAACGGTCGCGCCGGCGCCCGCCGACGCCGTGGGCAGCGAGTGGACGCTGACGATCGACCAGGACTTCACCACCCCGGCCGCACCCGGCGAGTTCGACCGGGTCTACCCGGGGTGGGCCGAGTACGACGGCACCCGCGACACGTCCGGGCACGGGCTGTACGACAGCGACCGCGTCGTCTCGGTGTCGGACGGCGTGCTGCGGAAGACGCTGCACACCGAGGACGGCCAGCCGCTGGTCGCCGCCGTCACGCCGGTCCCGCACGTACAGACGTACGGCCGGTACGAGGTCCGCTTCCGCGCCGACGCGCTCCCCGGCTACAAGATCGCCTGGCTGCTGTGGCCGGACGACGACGACTGGCACGACGGGGAGCTCAACTTCCCCGAGGCCTACCTCGACGCCGGCGAGGAGATCCACGGCTTCGCGCACGAGATCGGCCCGAACCCGCACGTCAACGCCTTCATCGCCGACACCGGTCAGACGCTGCTGGAGTGGCACACCGCCGTGATCGAGTGGCGGCCGGACTCCGTGACGTTCGCGCTGGACGGGGTCGAGTACCGGACCACCGACCCGGTGGCCGTTCCGCAGGTGCCGATGTACTGGTCGCTGCAGACCGAGACCAAGCGGGTGGGCCCGGCGGCCGACGTGTCGGGGACGGTGTCCATCGACTACGTGCGGGCCTGGGCCTGGACGCCGCCCGCCTGAGGGCGCGTTATGTGAGTCGCCTATGCGGCGCCGGGGTCGGTGAGATGGACGCGGAGCAGGGTGTGTGCCGCGATGGTGGCGGCGGTGCGGGTCAGCAGCCCCCAGAAGGTGTGTGCGCCGTGGCGGGCCAGGTCCATCCGGTCGGTGATCTCGCCGAAGGTGACCTCGACGCGGTTGCGCCAGCAGGCGATCACCGCCTGCAGCCAACGGGGCATGCCGACGCGTTGGGCCTTGGTCGGTGGGGTGAGTACGGCGGTGCCGCGGGCGGCCTGGTCGGCGGCGAAGGGTCGGCCGTTGAAGCCCTTGTCGGCCAGCAGGTTCCGCGGCGCAGGCCCCAGCTCGAGCAGGTCGGCGGCGGCCTCTCGCTCGGCCGTGGCAGCGGGCACGATGCTCCAGGCGCGCACGATCCGGGAGCCCAGGTCGGTCTTGACTGCGAGCCGGAAGCCGTAGAACCACTCGGCGTGTGCGGCGTCGCGGCCGAAGCGGGCCACCAGATCGTTGGGGCCCGTCCAGCCGTCGGGGCCACGCACCCGAGAGGGGTGCTTGACCGGCAGTGCGGTGGTATCTACCTGGGCGCAGTCATCGGGGGGCACTGCGGCGGCCAGCGTGGCGCGCAGCTGTTCGAAGGCCGCCCACAGCCAGCGGGTGCGCCGGTTGACCTCCGACTGGTGCGGCAGCCGGGGGAACAGGCCCGCCCAGTCGCGGGCTACCTCGGCCAGGAATCCGGCCTCGCTGCGCCGGCCCAGCAGGTGGCGCATCAGCGCGATGGTCAGCAGCTCGGCGTCGCTGCAGGCCGGCGCCGGACCGGGTCGGTGCGGAATGGCGATCTCGCCGGCGGCGACCGCGTCATCGACGAGCACGTACACGTAGACGAACAAGTCCTCAGTGGGAAGCATGAGGGACGCCTCTGCGGGGCGAACGGTCTTCGACAACCGCGTACGTGCCGCAGAGGCGCCCTCATGTCAAGGGATCAGTTGCCGCGAGCAACCCACATAAGGCGCCTGAGGGCCGGCGGGGCCCCAGCCCCGGCCTCGGTGCCCCGCCTCAGGAGGCCAGGACCGCCAGCGCCTTGCGCAGCGCCGTGCTCGAGGTGTGCATCGTGTACGGGAAGTAGCGCACCTCCACGCCGACGGCGGCGAAGTCCCGCTCCAGGCGGTCGCCCTTCGGCGTGCCCCGCCAGTCGTCGCCCTTGAAGATGACGTGGAAGCCGACCTCGCGCCAGGTGTCGATCTTGTCCGGCACGGTCTCGGCGTGGACCGCGTCGACGAAGCGCAGGTTGCGCACGATCTCCAGCCGCTCGGCCAGCGGGACGACGGGCAGCCGGCCCTTGGTCTGCAGCAGCACCTCGTCGGCCACCACGCCGGCCACCAGCCGGTCGCAGTGCTCCGCGGCGTGCTTGAGGATGTTGAGGTGCCCGATGTGGAACAGGTCGTAGGCACCAGGCGCGTAGCCGACCACCGTCATTGCGATCCCCCGATCGTCGCCGCCCCGGCCTCGTGGTGAACGGAGGCCGGATCACCCAGCGTGAGCACCGGGCGCCTCTCATCGGCGTCCGGCTGCGGCAGCAGCGAGGAAGTTAGCCGAACCAGGTCACGCACGGTGACCTCCGGCGAGAGCTTCACCCCTTCCGGTGGCGCGGCCGGCCGCGGCGGGGCCCCGGCGTGCCCCCTCCGGGTGAGGACCGCCCCGGAGGGGGCCGGACCGGCTCCGCGCGCCCCTAGCATCGCGATCGACGAGGCTCCGGGAGCCCGCCGGTGCCGAGCACCGGTCCCCGGCGCATGCACGCCCGCACGAGGGTGCTCGGGCGACGAGCAGGGGGAAGCGACATGGAACTGCGCCACTATCTGGCCGCGCTCCACCGGCACTGGGTGGTGTGGGTCGGCGCGACCGTTCTCGGCGCCCTCGTCGGCGCGCTGGTCGTCGCGGCGACACCCGCGACCTACGAGGCGTCCGCCCGGGTGTTCGTCTCCGTCTCGCCGTCCATCCCGAACAGCGCCGGCTTCGTCCAGCAGCGGATCAAGAGCTATCCGGACGTCGTCGCCAGCGAGTCGGTCCTGGGCCCGGTGAAGGACGACCTGGGGCTCGAGGAGTCCCTCGCCGACCTGCGCGACCGCGTGCGGGCGACCAACCCGGCGGACACCTCGCAGGTCGGGATCACCGTCAGCGGCCGCGACCCGCAGCAGGCCGCGGAGATCGCTGACGCCGTCGCCGAGCAGCTCACGGTGGTCGTCGAGCAGCTGGAGACGCCGGCCTCCGGCAACCGCCCCGTCACGCTGACCGTCACCGACCCCGCCGCGACGCCCACGTCGCCGGTCGCTCCGGTGGCGCTGTTCGTCATCGGCCTGGGCCTGCTCGTCGGCCAGTTCCTGGGGCTCGCCGCCGCGGTGGTCCGCAGCCGGGTGGACACCGCCGTCCACACCCCGGAGGACGTGCGCCGGGCGTGGGGGGCCGACGTCGAGGTCCTGACCCGGCAGCCCGGCCGCGCCGGGCGCAGCGAGATGGCCGGCTCCCCGGCGACGTTCCTGGCCCGGCGGCTCGAGCGGCGGGCCGAGGAGGGCCCGGTCCGCGCCGTCCTGGTCACCCCCGCTCCCGGCGAGCGACCGGCGGTGGCCGCCCTCGCCGACGAGGTCGCCGCCGCGCTGGTCCGGCGCGATGTCGAGGCGACCGTCGCCGCGGCCGCTCAGGACGACGACGGGGCGCGCGTGCGCCTCGAGGTCGCCGATCCGCTGGCCCCCGCGCGGGTGTGGCGGGAGCGCGCCGAGCGCGGCGACGCCGTCGTGCTCGTCCTCCCCGCCGGCCGGGTCGCCGCGGCCGAGCTGCACGAGATGCGCGCCGTCCTCGACGCGGCCGGGATCCGGCCGCTCGCGGTCGCCGTCGTCCCCCGCCACCGCACCCACCCGGCGGCCTCTGCCGGCCCGTCCTCCGCGGCGGCCGGGACCTCCACCCCGGCGGCCGAGCCGTCCGGCCCGGCCGCGGCGCCGG